>CAYQVN010000001.1:0-35689 GCA_964420895.1 uncultured Nitrospirota bacterium
TCTGGGTAGAGGATTTTTCCATTGTGGACCAAGAGGAGTTGGCTGACCGGCTGAGATAGTCTGGTAGAAGCATGAGTTTTCTAGTGGTAACGTTATGAACATCGTTGCGGTATACAATTGGGGGAAATCCGTAGATGGGCTTTCGAAAGTCCTTGCGGCAGCTCTCGGCAAGACAGTGTATGAAGCGCGTTCACGTCTGCTTGTCCCAAGAGGCGGCCCATCCGTTGTCGGCGTTTTCCAGGAGCCGGAAAAGACGGAAGAAAGTGCTGCGAAACTCAGGGAAAACGGTTTCAGGACGGTTGTCCTCTGCAATGAGGAGGTCGAGTCCGACCCCACACGATTCCTCGTAAGACACTTTGAATTCACCATGCAGTCATTGCGTGCTGAAGGTCGCCAAAGGCAAACGATGAACCTGCCCTATAGCGACATCAAGCTGATCCTCTACGGTTCCGCCGTCACCGTCCAGACGGAAAAGGAGTTGGTGAAGGAGCGCAAGTTCAGTGCCGGCAGGGCCATCATGACACAGGGTCTGATGTTGACCAAAAGGACAAAGCGCGAAGTCCGGACCGAGGAGCAGAACCGTGAGCGCTTTCTTTATCTTTATTCGTCGATCCAGCCGACGGTTGTGTTGCGTGAAAACGGACTCCAGTATAACTCTCTCGGAAAAGCACGGCAGGCTTCCCGTGCAGCAAACTTCAGCCATGTCCTTGCGGAACTGAGAAGACAAAGCCCGGATGCCGTGTTCGATGATCGCTTGTTGACCCGCGGCAGCCAGGGACAGATCCTGGGGCCTTTGCTGGCACCGGAGGTCCATCTCGACATCGCGATCGCATTGCTCGTCAAAGTCTTGCAGCCGGTTTCCTGAGTCCCCCTGCGGCATCCTCAAAAATCACCTTCCAGGTTCGGATAGTCAATAAAGCGCATAGGTTGCTCAAGATAACCCGGCCAATTGCTTATTTAGACCGGCGAAATTGGGAAAAGAGGGAGAGCAGGGCCGGAGTAAGGAGGAGGGTGAAGATTGTCGAGAAAGCGAGTCCTCCGATGATGGCGGCGCCGAGGCCGCGGTAGAGTTCGGTGCCGGCGGCGTGCCCCAGGGTCAAGGGGAGCATGCCGAGGATGGAGGTGGTGGTGCTCATGAAGATCGGACGGATCCGGGTCCGCGTCGATTCGAGAATGGCCTCCTGCGGCGGCCGCCCCTGATCCATGAAGTTTTTCGCCTGGTGGACGAGGAGAATCGACATATTGACGACGATCCCGCTTAAGATAATGAAGCCGAGCATGGTGATGACGTTGAATTCGGCACCGGAGACCACAACCCCGATGATGGCGCCTGCGGCAGCCAGGGGGACGGTAAAAAGAATGATGAAGGGGGCGAGGAAGGATTCAAAGAGCGCCGAGATCAGCAGATAGATGATGATGACGGCCAGGAGAAAGGATCCGGAGAGGGCCCGGCGGGTGACGGTGAGGTCATCGGCGGAGCCGGCCAGTTCGATGGAATAGGTCTGGGGGAGGGCGGCGCGAAGCCGGTTCAGGGTTTCTTCCTTCAGTCTCTTCATGACACTTTCGATCGGGACGGACCGTTCCACAAAGAGGGTGAGGGTGATGGAGCGGTCGAGCTCGATGTGATCGATCCGGGTGGGACCTTCGGCCCGGACTACACGGGCGACGGAGGAGAGATGGATGGGTCTGCCCTCTGAGGAGGTGAAGAGGATCTTTTCCAGGTCGCCGGTGGTGCGGAAATCATTCCTTGCGCCCCGGAGGGTCAGGTCGTATTCGCTCCCTCCCTCGCGGTAGACCGAGGCCTCTCTTCCGGCGACAAGGGTCTCCACGACCCGGGCCACATCACTGGCGGAAACGCCGAGGTCTGCTGCACGGTCCCGGTCGATCCTCACCTGCAATTCGGGGTTCCCCAGTTTAAAACTGCTGTCGGTGTTTACCACCCCTTCGATCTGTCGGGCCTCCTTTTCAATCTCCCGGCTCAATGCCGAAAGTTTCGTCAGGTCGTCGCCCCGGACATTGACCTTGATCGTCTTGCCCCCCCGAAGCCCCCGCTGGAAAATGCTGGCCTGGAAGGTGAAGAGCCGGGCCCCGGCGATCTCGCCGTTCATCTCCCGCATCTTTTCGAGATAGGGCGCCAGGTTCTTCTTGTATTCCTTTTTGAAGATCATCCCGATAATCTGGAAGGAGTCGCTGATCACGGAGAAGATGTGGTCCGCCTCCTTGATCTGCAGGTAGGGGTGCAGGACCTTGTCTGCGATCTCTTCCATCTTGGCCAGGTTCGTGCCGGGCGGCGCGTCCATGGAGGTGATGACGAGGTTCCGGTTCCCGGCGGGGAGGTATTCCGCCGGTGGCAGAAGGAGCAGGGAGAGGGCGAAAGCGGCCCCGATGAGGAGGATCGTCACGAGGCTCCGCAGGGGGGTTGCGGTCAGGTTCCCCACGAAGGTCACGATCAGATTCTGCACTTTTGCAGCCTTCCGGTGGAGGGGATCAAGGCCTTTAGCCGGTCTCCCTCCATGGAGGATCTTTTCTTTCCGCGCGGCCATCATGGGGATGACTGTGATTGAGGCCAGAAGTGAGAGCGCCACGGCGTAGGAGAGGGACAGCGCGATATCCTTGAAGAGCTGTCCCGCCTCTTCCTTGACGAAGACGATGGGGATAAAGACGGCGAGGGTAGTCAGGGTGGAGGCGAAGATCGCGCCCCAGACTTCCACGGTGCCGTCGAAGGCGGCCTGGACGGCAGCCTTCTTCATCTGCAGGTGGCGGAATATGTTTTCCAGGACAACGATGGCGTTGTCCACGACCATTCCCACGGCGAAACCGAGTCCGGCGAGAGAGACGATGTTGATCGATCGTCCTGTGAGATTCAGAAAGATGAAGGTGGCAATCAGTGAGATCGGGATCGTCAGGGAGACGATGAAGGTGAAGTAGAGGTGGCGGAGAAAGAGAAAGAGGACGCCAGCCGCCAGGAGGGCCCCCAGGGCGAGGCTTGATTTCAGATGGTCGATGGCCTCCCGGATATAGTCGGCGGCATTGTAGGAGATGATGATTTGAATCCCCTTGTATTGGAGTTCCTCGTTGAGTTGATGGATCTCCTTCATGACCGCTTCGGCCACAGCAAGGGTGTTCTCATCTTCCTTCTTCCGGACGGGAAAGGCGATGGAGGGGTGGCCGTCGACCTTGACCGTAAAGTCGCGGTCCTTGAAGGTGTCCTCGACGCGGGCGATGTCTTGGATGTAAACGGGGCTGCCTCCCCGGTGCGTGACGATCATCCGTTCGATCTCTTTGAGGTCGGCAAATTGTCCCACCGTGCGGACGACATGCCGCCGTTTGCCGTCGTCGATATGGCCGCCCCGAACATTCCGGTTCTCCCGGTTGAGGGCTTGCGCCACCTCTTCTACGGTAATTCCCCGTGCCTCCATGGCCCGGTAGTCGAGGACTACCCGGATCTCCCGCTCCTGACCTCCGTAGAGATCGACGGCCCCCACGCCGGGGACCCGTTCCATCCTCGGTTTGATGATGTCCTCGGCGATCTCCCGGACCTGGTTCGGCGTCTTGTCGGTGAGGAGGGTAAACCAGAGGATCGGCGGGTTCTCGTCCCGGGAGACGGTGGAGATGATCGGCTCTTCGGCGTCATCGGGAAGATCGGCAACGAGGTTGAGCTTTTTCAGGACGTCGATGCCGGCCAGATCACGGTCGACGCCCCATTCGAACTCCAGGGTGATGCGGGAGCGGCCCTCATAGGAAGCGGAACGGACCTCCTTGAGGTTCTCCACGGAATTGAGTTTCTCTTCCATGGGGATGGTGATCTGTTCTTCCACCTCCTGGGGTGCGGCGCCGGGGTAATCGGTGCTCACGGTGATGATCGGTTTTTCCACCTTCGGCTTGAGCTGGATCGGAATCCGAATCAGGGAGAGGTAGCCGAAGAGGGCGGCCAGAAGAACGCCCACGATGACGGTGACGGGTCTGTGGATGGAGGCGTCGATGAGTTTCATGAGACGTTATTCGATCTTTGCGGGGAGCGGGAGAATTTTTACGACCTGGCCGTCTTCGAGGTTCTCGTTGCCGGTGACGACAACGGGGTCACCGGCCTTCAAGGGGTCCCCTTCGATCTCCACGAAGTTATCTTTCTCTCGTCCCGTCTGTACAGCAATCCGGTGGGCTTTCCCATCACGGACAATATAGACGTCATCCCCCCCTGTCCGGTGTACCACAGCATCCTTGGGAACCAGGAGGACGGGGGTCGGGGCCTTCAGATGGAGTGTCACCCGTGTAAACATGCCATTTTTCAGGGCGAAATCGGAATTGTTGATGACGATCTTCACGGGGTAATTCTTTCCTTCGTCCGCCTTGGGGATCACGGCCGTGATCCGGCCCGAAAATTCCCGTCCGGGGACCGCATCGACGGTGGCAGTGGCCGACTGTCCCACGGCAATCTTCTGAAGGTATTTCCCGGGAACCGGTAGGGCCACATGGACGACGAAGAGATCGGAAACCTCTACGATGGGGTCTCCACGATCGAGCCAGGCCCCGGGATCGACGAATCTTCGGGTGATGATCCCCCGAAAGGGGGCGGTGGCCCTGGAATGTTTCCGATCGATCCGGGCGAGTTCCCAGGCCGCCTCAGCCGCGTCGGCCTCGGCGCGGCGGCGGTCCAGTTCCTCTTCCGGGAGGAACCCTTCCGCAAAGAGGGGGCGGCCTCTGCGGAGATCTCCCGCCGTTCTTTGCTGTTTGGCTTCTGCCGCCTTGAGAAGGGCGGTATACCGCTCCGGGTCGATCCGGGCGAGCGGTTCCCTTGCCTTCACCCGGTCTCCCTCCTCGACGAAGATCTTTTCGACCGATCCTGCGACCTCGGCGCTGACGACGGTTTCATACCGTGGACGGACGGTACCGTTGAGGGTCAGGGTAGTGGCAATCGATCGGGAGAGTACCTTTGCTGTTTCAACGACGACCGGTCCCTTTGCGGGAGGCTGGGCCTCACTGCCGGGCGTCGGCAATGCCGCCGGGAGAAGGAGGAGTAAAAGAAGAAAAAGTTTTCGTCGATTCATCATTTTCAGAGCATCTCCGGATCTCCCGTGCCGTGGGTATATTTGATCACGTCCACGTCGGAGAGGACGACAATCCCTTCGGGCACCATATCGTCGAGGACGGGAAGGATCTTTTTGATCTTCTCTTCCTTGTCAATGACGGTGATCAACACCGGCATCTCCCCGCCCCGGGTCAGGAATTTCATCTTGTGATACCGTTTGTGGGGGCCGTAGCCTGCCAGGGCCTTGTAGACAGTGGCGCCGGCGATGTCCATGAGAATGAATCGTTTCACGATCGCTTCATAGAGGGGTTCCCCTTCCCACTTGTGGTCTTCCCGCACGATCACGCGCAGCATCTTGGCCTTTCCTTCCAGTTTCATCCGCTCACTCACCTCCTCTTCACTTTCCCGGGCGTTTTTGCAGCATTTAATCACTTCCGTATCGCTCACCTCGACGAGACCCTTCTCGACGATCTGATAGACATCAGGAAGGACGCGGTCGATCATCTCCTCCGAATCGACGACCTCGATCTTGACGGGCATCTTCCCCGAAAGGGTGAGCATCTTGGAGGAGTGATAGACGCCGTCGCTTCCGTATCCGGCGGAACCCCGAAAGACGCTGACGCCGGCGATTTTCTTCTGATAGAAAATGTCAACGAGGGCCTCGTAAACCGGTTTCTTGCCGTGCTTATCCGCCTCATCCACATAGATGGTCAGTTTTTTTGCCGGACCCTTTTTTACCATGATTTCTCCCTGTTACAGATTTCTTGCCAGTGATTCGCCTAACTTGAGGGCACCGAAGCCGACAATCAGGCTCAAGAAGACATTCAACGAGGCGATGATCCATTCACCGTCGAAAAGGAGTGCTCCCGTTTCGTATTCAAAGGTCGAGAAGGTCGTAAAGGCGCCGAGAAAGCCGACGGTGAGAAAGATCCGGAGTTGGGGATTGGCCATGATCCGCTCCGTGAGCAGCGTCATGAGCAGGCCGATGAGGAAACAACCCGCCACGTTGACGACGAAGGTCCCCAGAGGAAAGACCCGCCCCCAGCGCTGCCCGATCCAGGCGCTGGCGAGATAGCGGAGAATGGCGCCGAGAAACCCTCCGGCGCCAACGAAAAGTGTGTTGGTCAGGGCTTGCATTTTTCTTCTTGCCTTCGTCCAGGACAGGATGTAATATAATTTTTTTAATAATTATCATATGTTAGGGTTTTTTGAAAGCGAAATTTGTTCCATGCCTTTTGTGATCACAACGGATTGCGTTGGTTGCGGCGCCTGTCAGGCCACCTGCCCCGTCGAGGCCATTATTGAAGGGAGCGAGGTCTTCCGAATTACCAAAGAGTGCATTGAGTGCGGCGCCTGTCTCGGCGTCTGCGCCGTGGGGGCGATCATCGTAACAGAGGAGAAGGAGAAAGATGCTCCGCATCTATAATACGCTGACGGACAGCAAGGAGGTATTCCAGCCGATCCGTCCTGACGAAGTGAAAATGTATGCCTGCGGCGTCACGGTCTATGATCACAGCCACATCGGCCATGCCCGTGGGGCGGTGGTCTTCGATATGATTCGTCGCTACCTTGCCTTTCGGGGATTTACCGTCACCTATGTTCGGAACTTCACCGATGTGGACGACAAGATCATCAACCGGGCCAAGGAGGAGGGAGTCTCCTCGGAGGAGATCGCCGAGCGGTATATCGGGGAATATCAGAAGGATATGGCTGCCCTGGGGGTAGAACGGGCCGATATTGAACCGAAGGCAACGGAGCACATCAGGGAAATCATCGAACTGGTCCATAAACTGGTTGAGAAGGGCCATGCCTACGTGGCAGAAGGTGATGTCCTTTTCGAAGTGGCCTCCCTGCCGGCCTACGGGAAACTTTCAAAACGGAAACTTGACGAACTCCAGTCCGGCGCCCGAGTCGAGGTGGACGAGAAGAAGAAAAGCCCCCTCGATTTCGTCCTCTGGAAGGCATCGAAGGCGGGTGAGCCGTCCTGGGAAAGCCCCTGGGGGGCGGGGCGGCCCGGTTGGCACATCGAATGCTCGGCCATGAGTCAGGCCCATCTCGGAGAGTCGATCGATATCCACGGCGGTGGTAAGGACCTGATCTTTCCCCACCATGAAAACGAGATCGCCCAGAGTGAGGCGGCCACGGGGAAGCCTTTCGTCAAATACTGGCTCCACAACGGTTTCGTCAATATCGACCAGGAGAAGATGTCGAAATCCTTGGGAAATTTCTTTACCATCAAGGAGGTCCTGGAGAATTTTGACCCTGAGGCGGTCCGTCTCTTCCTCCTGACGACCCATTACCGAAGTCCCATCGATTTTTCCGACCGGAACATCCAGGATGCCGACCGGGCCCGCCGCAGGGTCTACAATTTACTGCAGACGGTGGACCGGTTCCTTGCGGAAGGGGGAGACGAAACCCCTGACATCGGCGATGCGGTTGCCGAGGTGGGCCGTGAGGTGGAGGCAATGCTTCCCCGTTTCGAAGAGGCTATGGACGATGACTTTAATACGGCGAAGGCCCTGGGGAATCTCTTCGAGGTGGTACGCGTGTTGAATGGCGCTCTCCAGGAGCATTTTCCGGAGCATAAGGCGGCCCTGCTGCCGATTTTACACCGATTCCGGGAAGAGGTGGAGCAGATCAGCCGGGTTCTCGGACTTTTTCGGGAATCGCCCGAAGCCGTTCTGAAGGGGGAGGCGGACGGTTCGTCCCGGGAAATCGAGGGGATGATCGCTGGGCGCCTGGCGGCCCGAAAGAACAAGGACTGGGCCGAAGCGGACCGAATCCGGAATGAACTGGCCGCCCGGGGGGTCCTGCTCAAGGACCGGCCCGACGGGACGACGGACTGGGAATGGGAACGATAAATGGCGGAATACATCTTCGGGATCCATCCTGTGGAGGAACTCCTTGCCTCACCGGACCGGGCCATCGAAGAGGTCTGGATCCAAAAGGGGACGAAAAATCCTAAGATCCGAAGGATTGTGGAGACGGCAAAGCATCTCTCCCTGAAACTCCACTATGAGGAGCGAAGTCGCCTTGATCGTCTCCTTCCGGAGGGTCGACACCAGGGCGTCGTCGTTCGTTGCAGTGAAAAAGCGATACTCAGCCTGGATGAACTCCTCAAAATACCGGACCGGAAAGGGGAGGATCCTTTTTTCCTTCTCCTGGATCGTGTGGAAGACCCCGGCAATCTTGGGGCCGTGGCCCGAACGGCTGTTGCGGCCGGCGTCCATGGTCTGATCCTGCCGAAAAAAGGAGCGGCTCCATTGAGCGGGGTGGCCCTGAAACGGTCGGCCGGTGCCTTGGAACGACTCCCCGTGGCCCGGGTGACCAACGTGGTGAGGACGATTGAAATCCTTAAGAAAAAGGGAGTTTGGGTGATAGGAACTGGTGCATCCGGGCGGGAGTGTTACAGCGATATCGATCTTGGCGGTCCCGTGGCCCTGGTGATCGGCGGCGAGAGGGGGGTGCGCAGACTGGTCCTGGATTCCTGTGACCGGGTGGTCTCCATTCCCATGGAGCCGGGGGTGGAATCGCTGAATCTTTCCGTGGCGGCTGGCTTGATGCTTTATGAAGTCCGCCGGAACCGGCAAGAAAAAAAATGAACATCCCGCTATTTTTTCCTTGAAATCAATTTTGAATTAGTCTATTTTACCAATTTACTTTGAGAAATTGCCTCTGAGGGAGGCATGTTTTCAAGGTGTGGAGCCATGCTCACTGCAAGGTCATGCGTATCGATTGCCGATGTAGCTCAACCCGGTAGAGCAACTGATTTGTAATCAGTAGGTTGTCGGTTCAATTCCGGCCATCGGCTCCAGACAATACAGTAACTGGAAGCTGGAAAATAGAAATTAGAAACCGCTGAGGCGGGACATTCGTCCGATGAATGTGGAGAAGCAGATTCGCAGGCAAGAGAAGGTTCTACTATTTTCTAATTCCTGATTACCAATTTCTAATATAGTTGGGGAGGTTCCCGAGCGGCCAAAGGGAACAGACTGTAAATCTGTCGGCGAAGCCTACGGAGGTTCGAATCCTCCCCTCCCCACCATAATGAATCATTAAAACAGCTCAAGGTTTTTGAGCTGTTTTAATGATTCATTGCGGGAGTAGCTCAGTTGGCTAGAGCGTCAGCCTTCCAAGCTGAGGGTCGCGGGTTCGAATCCCGTCTCCCGCTCCAAATTACCGATGAAACGGTTTATCGGACATAAACCGTTTCATCGGTAATTTGGCCCACGTAGCTCAGTCGGTAGAGCGCATCCTTGGTAAGGATGAGGTTCACCGGTTCGATCCCGGTCGTGGGCTCCATAACCATTAAGATCGTTCAAGCCGTTTAAACGGTTTAAACATTGATTGATATAAGGAGGAAGACCGATGGCAAAGGCAAAATACGAGCGGACAAAGCCCCACGTCAATATCGGGACGATCGGGCATGTGGATCACGGCAAGACAACCTTGACGGCAGCGATCACCCGTGTTCTGGCACACCAGGGTATGGCGGAGTTCAAGGCCTTTGACCAGATCGACAACGCCCCGGAAGAGCGGGAACGTGGGATCACCATCGCCACGGCGCACGTGGAATACGAGAGCGCAACCCGCCACTACGCCCACGTCGATTGCCCGGGCCATGCCGACTACGTCAAGAACATGATTACCGGGGCCGCTCAGATGGATGGGGCGATTCTCGTTGTCTCGGCCGCCGACGGACCGATGCCGCAGACCCGGGAACATATTCTGTTGGCCCGCCAGGTCGGCGTCCCGTACATCGTAGTCTTTCTGAACAAGGCGGACATGGTGGACGACAAGGAACTCCTGGAACTGGTGGAACTGGAAGTTCGTGAGCTGTTGAGCAGCTACGACTTTCCCGGTGACGATATTCCGATCGTAACGGGCTCCGCCCTTCAGGCGCTGGAATGCGGCTGCGGGAAAGAGGAGTGCGAGAAATGCAAGGCGATCCTCGATCTGGTCGGCGAAGTGGACAACTACATTCCGGAACCGCAGCGTGAAATCGACAAGCCCTTCCTGATGCCGGTAGAAGATGTATTCTCCATCTCCGGTCGCGGGACCGTGGTGACGGGCCGTGTGGAGCGTGGGGTGATCAAAGTCGGCGAAGAAGTGGAAATCGTCGGAGTCCATGACACGGTCAAGACCGTCGCCACAGGCGTAGAGATGTTCCGGAAACTTCTCGATCAGGGACAGGCGGGCGACAACATCGGCGTTCTGCTCCGGGGCACGAAGAAAGAAGATGTCGAGCGTGGTCAGGTCCTGGCGAAGCCGGGGAGCATCACGCCCCATACGAAGTTCAAAGCCGAGGCCTACATCCTGACGAAAGAGGAAGGGGGTCGTCATACGCCGTTCTTCAAGGGATACCGTCCGCAGTTTTATTTCCGGACGACGGACGTAACAGGCGTCGTGACCCTTCCGGAAGGGGTGGAGATGGTCATGCCGGGCGACAACATCGCCGTGGCCGTGGAACTGATCACACCGATCGCGATGGAGAAAGAGCTTCGCTTCGCCATCCGCGAAGGCGGCCGGACCGTCGGCGCCGGGGTCATCAGCGAGATTATCGAATAACAGTGTGATGGCTGTGTCACAGGTCCATCTGAAGGCATTTCGAGAGGTCCTCCCCGGTGGGGAGGGCGACGGGAAGAACTGAGGGAATTGCATGCGAGATATCATTAGTCTGGTTTGCACGGAGTGCAAACAGCGGAATTACACAACGACGAAGAACAAGAAGAACACGCCTCAGAAGCTGGAGTTCAAGAAGTATTGCCGTTTCTGTAGGAGTCATACCCTGCACAAGGAAGGCAAGAAGTAGCGCAGCTGGAAGGGCGTTGATCCGGAAGGCCAGTAGCTCTAACGGCTAGAGCACCGGATTCCAAATCCGGGTGTTGGGGGTTCGAATCCCTCCTGGCCTGCCAGTAGCCGATGCGAGAGTCATGAGGACTCTCCCTTTTTCCCATAGAGGGTGATCCGTGATTGGAAATATCCGAGCATTCCTTGATGACGTCAAGATCGAGATGAAGAAGGTGACCTGGCCGACGATGATGCAGACGAAGGGGTCGACGGTGGTGGTGATCCTGACGGTCATTGCGATCGGTATCTATTTTGGTGTGATCGATTTCTTTTTATCCAAGTTGATTCATCTCTTTCTCGGGTAATGAGCGCACCATACATTGGAGTATTCATGGAAAATCAATGGTATGTCGTGCATACCTATTCAGGATTTGAGGGGAAAGTCAAGGAGCATATCCTCAAGAAGGTGGAGTCCCTGGGGTTGGAAGAGAAGATCTCCGAAGTGATCATCCCCACGGAAGAGGTGACGGAGCTTCGGGACGGCAAGAGGCGCAAGTCTTCGAGGAAATTCTTCCCCGGTTATATCCTGGTCAAGATGACCGTGACCGATGATACCTGGCATCTGATCAACGGGACGCCCAAGGTGACCGGTTTTCTCGGCGGGACCAAGAACCCCACGCCCCTCAAAGAAGAAGAAATGCAGGAGGTCCTGCATCAGATGGATACGGGGACGGTACGGGCGGCTGCAAAGAGCTCCTTTGAGGAAGGGGAGACGGTGCGGATTATTGACGGTCCTTTTGTGAATTTCAACGGAACGGTGGAGGAGGTCCACCCCGATCAGGGAAGGCTGCGGGTCATGGTCAGCATCTTCGGTCGTGCCACGCCTGTGGAACTGGAGTTTTTGCAGGTAGAGAAGGAGAAATAAGGCAATGGCAAAGGAAGTTATTGGAAAGATCAAGTTACAGGTTCCGGCCGGAGCGGCCAACCCCTCCCCGCCTGTCGGCCCCGCCTTGGGGCAGCACGGGGTCAACATCATGGAGTTCTGCAAGGCCTTCAACGCCAAGACGCAGGATCAGCCGGGAATGATTATCCCGGTGGAGATCTCCGTCTATGCCGACCGGACCTTTTCGTTCATTACCAAGACACCTCCGGCGGCAGTGCTGTTGAAGAAGGCCGCCGGGATTGAGAAAGGTTCGGGAGAACCCCATTTGAACAAGGTAGCCAAAGTCAGTCGTGATGAGATCCGGAAGATTGCCGAGTTGAAGATGCCCGATCTGAATGCCAACGACATTGAAGGGGCGATGCGGATCATTGAAGGAACCGCCCGAAACATGGGCATTGAGGTGGGATAGGAGCGTACGAGATGAGCAAACGAGGTAAAAAATTTGGTGCGGCCCAGGAAAAAGTGGAAAAGGGGAAGCTCTATCCCTTAAAGGAGGCTTTTGAACTCGTTCGGGAGACGAAGCGGGCTGCATATGACGAGAGTATCGATATCGCCGTGCGGTTAGGGGTCAACCCGAAGTATTCCGATCAGATGGTCCGGGGGGCCGTGGCGCTGCCGCACGGGACGGGAAAGACGACACGGGTCCTCGTGTTTGCCAAGGGGGAAAAGGAAAAAGAAGCGAGCGATGCTGGCGCGGATTACGTTGGCGCGGAGGATCTGGCGGCCAAGATCAAGGGAGGATGGCTCGAATTCGACCGCATCATCGCCACACCGGACATGATGGGCGTCGTCGGCCCTCTCGGGAGGATCCTTGGCCCCCGCGGGTTGATGCCGAACCCGAAACTCGGCACGGTTACCTTCGACCTGGAACGGACGATCCAGGAGATCAAGGCCGGAAAGATTGAATTCCGGACGGAAAAGGCCGGAATTGTTCATGCCGCCATCGGCAAGGCCTCTTTTGATGCTGAAAAACTCTATGAAAATGCGGCGGCATTTTTCGAGGTTCTCTACAAACTGAAACCATCGAGCGCCAAGGGGCAGTATATGAAGGGTGCAGTCATTTCCACCACCATGGGTCCCGGAATCAAGCTCGATACCATTGATATTGCAAATTCCTTCAGTTGATCGACGGAAGGAATGTATGGATGACACTGTCAGAGACAGCGGGTGGTACCCCTGGGTACCTTAATGGAGTCATCCGGCCTGCCGAGGCAGACAGACAAAATTTCGCAAATCCGCGAAATCCGATTCTGTCCTCTGACTGATGCACAGGGTATACACCGTATCGTCGGTTGGCCTGTGAACAGATGAGAGGAAAGGAGGAAAAATCATTGAATCGGACAGAAAAAGAAGAAGTCATAACCAAGGTTCGGGAAAAGTTTTCAGAAGCCAAGATCGGTGTGCTCACGGGCTATCGCGGCATGACCGTCGCTGAGATGACCGATCTGCGGAAAAGGCTCCGGGAAGCCTCGGTGGAGTACCGGGTCATCAAGAATAACCTGGCCAAGATTGCGTCCGAAGGAACCCCCGTGGAACCGCTCCGGGAGCATTTCACGGGACCGACGGCGATTGCCTTGAGCTTCGATGACGTGGTAGCACCGGCGAAGATCCTGAATAATGCCACCAAGGATTTCAAAAAGCTTGAGATCCTGGCGGGAAGCATGGACGGCAACCTGCTGAACAAGGATGAGATTGTCCGGATCGCGTCGATGCCGTCGCGTGATGAATTGCTCGGCATGTTCCTGCGCGTCATGCAGGCTCCGGTGACCGGTTTTGCCACGGTCCTGTCGGCCCCGTTGCGGGATCTGATGGGTGTGCTGAATGCGGTGAAAGATCAAAAAGCAGCTTGATTCCAGCGGCTGCGTAAAAAGTCCCTCGACGATTCTGAGGGTGTTGATGAATTTTTTGAATGCTATTTCTTTCCGCCTGCAACCTGTTGGCGGAAGAAGATTTTGGAGGATATGATCATGGCTGTAAGCAAAGAAGATGTGATGGGTTTTATTGAGAGTGCAACAATGCTGGAGATTTCCGATCTGGTCAAAGAGATCGAAGAAAAATTCGGTGTTTCCGCCGCCGCTCCGGTGGCCGTGGCAGCCGTCGGGGGCGCTGCGGCCGGTGCGGAAGCCGCGGAAGAGAAGACCGCTTTTGATGTCATCCTGGCGAGCTTCGGCGAGAAGAAAATCCAGGTCATCAAGGAGGTCCGCGCCATTACCGGTCTCGGTCTGAAAGAGGCCAAGGACCTGGTCGAAGGGGCGCCCAAGGCGGTCAAGGAAGGTGTTGCCAAGGAAGAGGCCGACGAGCTGAAGGAAAAACTGGAAGCCGTCGGCGCAACCGTGGAAATCAAGTAACCACTCTTAACCGGCGAGGCGGCCCTTGCCGCTTCGCCGGTTTTTTACTTCACACCCTTTCAAACGATCTACAGGTCTGAGATGTTCGGTGGTTTAAAACGGAACAACAGGCTTCCCGCAGCAGAGGACACAGCGATTATACCGTCGATCCATTACTTCCAGGAAAGATTGCGCAGCGATTCAACAGGGACGTTGAAAAGATAGAATGTAACTTTCATAGATTAGGAGTCCCCCCATGCCAAAGATAAGTAAACCGAGTCTTCGGGTCCGAAAGGATTTCTCCAAGATCCAGGCGGCCATGGATGTTCCCGACTTGATTGAGGTCCAGAAACGTTCCTACAGTCTCTTTCTTCAGGATCATCTCGCCTCGGACAAACGGGAGAGTAACGGTCTTCAAGCGGCCTTTGAAAGTGTCTTTCCGATTTCCGATTTCAATGAGACCCTCTCTCTGGAATTCGTTGATTACTCCCTGGGTGAGCCAAAATACGATATCATGGAATGTCTCCAGCGCGGAACGAACTATGCGGCGCCCCTTCGGGTCCGGGTTCGCTTGATTGTCTACGACCTTCCCGAGGAGGGTGAGGGGACCAAATCCGTTCGTGACATCAAGGAGCAGGAGGTCTATATGGGGGAGATCCCCCTGATGACGCCCAACGGCACCTTTGTCGTCAACGGAACGGAGCGGGTGATCGTGACCCAGTTGCACCGTTCGCCGGGGGCTTTTTTCAGCCATGATAAAGGCAAGGCCAGCGCACCGGAGAAGTATCTCTACACGGCACGGATTATTCCCTATCGCGGCTCGTGGCTCGATTTTGAATTCGACGCGAAGGAACTCCTCTATGTCCGGATCGACCGGAGAAGAAAACTGCTGGCCACCATCCTGCTCAGGGCGCTGGAGTACAGTACGGAGGAGTTGCTGCGGATCTATTACAATGTGGAAAAATTCCAAGTCGGCGATAAACGGACCCTCGTGAAAGAGGTCAACGCGGACACCTTGAAGGGGACGACCTCTACCTCCAACATCTATGCCCCGGGAACCCGGAAGGTTCTGGTGAAGGAAGGGCACAAGTTCACGAAGATCGCTCTGAAGCGGATCATGGAGTCGGGACTGAAAGAAATCAAGGTGACTCCGGAAGAACTCGTCGGGCGGGTCGTTCTGGGTGACATTGTCGATCCTGAGACCGGCGAAGTCCTGGTGGAAGGAAACACGGAGCTGACGGAAGAAACGATAGAACTGATTCTGGAAAAGAAGGTCCGGGATTTCGAACTCCTTTTCGTGGACAACGTCCATGCCAGTTCAGCCCTGCGGGACACCCTGGCTCATGACAAGATTTCCACGCCTCAGGAGGCGATGATTGAGATCTACAAGCGGATGCGCCCCGGCGAGCCGCCGACGCTGGAGACGGCCCGGGACCTCTTTCAAAATCTCTTTTTTAATCCCCGCCGCTACGATCTTTCCCCGGTGGGACGCCTGAAAATGAACCACAAACTCGGTTTTGACACCCCCATGACGACCCGGACATTGACCAAGGACGATATCATCGGGACGGTGAAATACCTGATCGACCTGAAAAACGGTGTCGTGCCTGTGGATGACATCGATCATCTCGGGAATCGCCGGGTTCGCTCCGTGGGGGAACTACTGGAGAACCAGATCCGGATCGGCCTGGTCCGGATGGAACGGACGATCCGGGAAAGGATGAATCTCCAGGATTCCGAAACAGTCCTTCCCAAGACCCTGATCAATGCCAAACCGGTTTCGGCGGCCATCAAGGAATTCTTCGGAAGCAGTCAGCTTTCCCAGTTCATGGATCAGACGAACCCCCTTTCGGAGATTACACACAAACGGAGGCTTTCCGCTCTGGGGCCGGGAGGGTTGACCCGGGAGCGGGCAGGCTTTGCCGTCCGTGACGTCCATCCGACCCATTACGGCCGGATCTGTCCGATCGAGACGCCGGAAGGTCCGAACATCGGGCTGATTACCTCCCTTTCCACCTATGCCCGGGTCAGCGATTATGGTTTTATTGAAGCGCCTTTTCGCAAGGTGGAGAAGGGGAAGGTCGTCGACCAGATCGATTTCCTGACGGCTCTGGAAGGGGAGCAATATGTGATTGCACAGGCCAACACCCCCATCGATAAGAAGGGCAAGATCTCCGTGGAACTGGTCTCGGCGCGATCCAAAGGTGATTTCCTCATGGTCCCGCCGGAACAGATCGACTATATGGATGTCTCCCCGAAACAGATGGTCAGTGTCGCGACTTCGCTGATTCCCTTCCTGGAGCATGATGACGCCAACCGTGCCCTCATGGGGTCCAACATGCAGCGTCAGGCTGTGCCGCTCCTCAAGACCGAAGCCCCTGTCGTCGGTACGGGGATGGAGGCGGTTGTTGCGCGGGATTCCGGTGCGGTCTCCATTGCCCGCCGGGCTGGGATGGTCGATTTCGTCGATGCCGAGAAGATCGTCGTCAAAACGGTGAAGGAAAAGAAGGGAAAAGAGGGTGTGGGGGCGAGCCGTCTCGATATCTACAACCTGTTGAAGTACAAACGTTCCAACCAGAATACCTGTATCAATCAAAAACCGATCGTCAAGAAGGGGGACCGTGTCGCCCAGGGACAGATTATCGCCGACGGTCCTGCCACCGAACAGGGGGAACTGGCACTCGGGCAGAATGCCCTTGTGGCCTTTATGCCCTGGCGGGGATACAACTACGAGGACGCGATCCTGATCAGTGAGAAGCTGGTTCGGGAAGATCGTTTTACTTCCATTCACATTGAAGAGTTTTCCATTGAAGCCCGGGATACGAAACTGGGGCAGGAGGATGTGACACAGGACATTCCCAATGTCAGCGAAGAAGCGCTGCGGAACCTCGATGAGAGTGGGATCATCTGTGTCGGGGCGGAGGTAAAACATGGGGATATCCTTGTCGGGAAGGTGACCCCCAAGGGAGAGACCCAGTTGACACCGGAAGAAAAACTGCTCCGGGCCATCTTTGGTGAGAAGGCCGGCGATGTCCGGGACGCATCCCTTAAGGTGCCGCCGGGCATTGAAGGGACGGTCGTCGATGTCAAGGTCTTTGTCCGCCGGGGAGTCGAAAAGGATGAACGGGCGCTCAGTATTGAGAACGAAGAGGTCGAACGGATCCGGAAGGATTATGAGGAAGAACTGCGGATCATTCAGGAAGAACACCTCTCCCGGAAACGGAGTCTCATGGTCGGTTACAAGGTGAAGGACTCGATCCGCGAGGAAGCGTCCGGCAAGGTCCTGGTGAAAAAAGGCGGCAGTCTGTCGGCGGACACGATCGAATCGCTCCCCCTGGAGATCTTTGAAGGGATCGAAGTGGCTGCCGATGACAGTTTGAACGAGAAACTCGAAGAACTGGAAGACGGCTATCGGGCTAATCTCGACGATATCCACGGGTACTATGACGAAAAGATCAACCGTGTCCGTAAAGGGGATGAACTTCCGCCGGGCGTGATCAAGATGGTCAAAGTCTATGTGGCGATGAAACGCCGGCTCTCCGTGGGAGACAAGATGGCCGGACGGCACGGCAACAAAGGTGTGGTCTCAAAAATCCTGCCGGTGGAAGATATGCCCTATCTCCCCGACGGGACCTCTGTGGATATTGTCTTGAACCCCCTCGGGGTTCCCTCTCGTATGAATATCGGACAGGTTCTGGAGACCCATCTCGGATGGGCGGCCAAGGCCCTGGGGATTCATATCGCCACGCCGGTCTTCGACGGGGCCACGGAAGAGGAGATCAAGGGGATGCTCCGGGAGGCGAATCTCCCGGAACGGGGACAGACGGTCCTCCATGACGGGAAAACAGGTGTGGCCTTCGATCAGGAGGTGACCGTCGGCTACATGTATATTATCAAGCTGCACCATCTGGTGGACGACAAACTCCATGCCCGGTCGATCGGTCCTTACTCCCTGGTGACACAGCAACCCCTGGGAGGGAAGGCGCAGTTCGGTGGGCAGCGGCTGGGCGAGATGGAGGTTTGGGCCCTGGAGGCCTATGGAGCCGCGCACACCCTGCAGGAGTTTCTCACCGTCAAATCGGATGATGTCCCCGGGCGGACCCGGATCTATGAATCGATTGTCAAGGGGCAGAACACCCTGGAATCGGGACTCCCGGAATCCTTTAATGTACTCGTCAAAGAGCTGCAGAGCCTCTGTCTCGACGTAGAACTCATTTAAGTTGGGAGGAATTGCATTGAAAGAACTTGCCAGACTGTTTGAGAAGCCGAAGAGTACGGTTAGTTTTGAGAAGATACGGATTGGCATCGCGTCACCGGAGAAGATCCGGTCCTGGTCACACGGGGAAGTCAAAAAACCGGAGACCATCAATTACCGGACCTTCAAGCCGGAGCGGGACGGTCTTTTCTGTGCCAAGATTTTCGGGCCTACCAAGGACTGGGAATGTACCTGCGGGAAATACAAACGGATGAAACACCGCGGTGTCATCTGTGACAAGTGCGGGGTGGAGGTCATCCAGTCCAAGGTGCGCCGGGAACGGCTGGGCCATATTGAACTGGCCTGTCCCGTCTCCCATGTCTGGTTTTTCAAGGCCCTGCCGAGCCGGATCGGGCACTTGCTGAATCTGACCCTGAAAGACCTGGAGAAGGTCCTCTATTTTGAGTCCTACCTGGTGATCGATGAGGGATCGACCCCTTTGAAACCAATGACGGTTCTTACCGAGGAGCAGTACAGGGATGCGCTGGAAGAGTACGGAGAAGGCTTCACGGCCGGTATCGGCGCCGAGGTTATCAAGGAGGCCCTCTCCCAGCTTGACCTCGATCAGCTTTCCGAGGAACTCCGGGAAGGGGAAAAGACGGTCAAGTCGAAGGCGATCAAGGCCAAGATGATTAAGCGTCTGAAAGTGGTCGAGGCCTTCCGGCACTCCGACAATCGCCCGGAATGGATGATTCTGGACGTGATTCCCGTCATTCCACCGGAACTCCGTCCCCTCGTCCCCCTGGAGGGGGGTCGCTTTGCCACCTCGGACTTAAACGATCTCTACCGGCGGGTCATCAACCGGAACAATCGGCTCAAGCGTCTGATGGAGCTGAAGGCGCCGGAAGTAATCATCCGGAATGAGAAGCGGATGCTCCAGGAATCGGTCGATGCCCTCTTCGACAACGGTCGCCGGGGCCGTATAATCCGTGGACCGAACAAACGGCCGTTGAAATCGCTGAGCGATATGCTGAAAGGGAAACAGGGGCGTTTCCGGCAGAATCTTCTGGGAAAGCGTGTCGACTATTCCGGACGTTCCGTCATCGTCGTCGGGCCGGAACTGAAAATCAACCAGTGCGGTTTGCCGAAGAAGATGGCCCTGGAACTTTTCAAACCTTTTATCTTCAATAAGCTGGAAGAACAGGGGTTTGTCACGACCATCAAGAGCGCCAAGAAGATGGTAGAAAAGATGAAGGATGAGGTCTGGGATGCCCTGGATGAGGTGATCAAGGAACATCCGGTGTTGCTGAACCGTGCACCGACACTGCACCGTCTCGGGATCCAGGCCTTTGACCCGATCCTGGTGGAAGGAAAAGCAATCAAACTCCATCCTCTGGTCTGCGCGGCCTTCAACGCCGACTTTGACGGCGACCAGATGGCCGTCCATGTGCCCCTTTCCGTAGAGGCCCAGACGGAAGCGCGGATTTTGATGCTTTCCATCAACAATATCCTTTCCCCGGCCAATGGAAGACCGATCACCGTTCCCTCCCAGGATATGGTCCTGGGGTGTTATTACCTGACCATTGAGAAAAAGGGCGCCCTCGGTGAGGGGATGCATTTTTCCGGTTTCGATGAACTCCGGATGGCCTACGATGCGAAGAAGGTCTCCCTCCATGCGAAGGTCAAGGTGCGGATCAATGGCAAATCGGAGAAGACGACCGTTGGTCGGGCCATGATCGGAGAGATCCTGCCGGAGGGCTTTCCCCTTTCTGCGGTGAATCGACTCCTGAACAAGAAGGCGCTGGCAACGATCATTGATGATTGTTACCGGTCGGTCGGACCTTCGAAGACCGTGATCTTCCTGGATCGGCTCAAAGACCTCGGTTTTGAGTTTGCCACCAAGGCGGGGGTCTCGATCTGTGTGGATGACATGAAGATCCCCTCCAGCAAACCTGCGATTCTTGACCGTGCCTTGAAGGATGTCGATGAAGTCTCCCGGCAGTATGCCGACGGTTTGATTACCGACGGGGAGCGCTACAACAAGGTCGTTGATATCTGGGCGCAGGTGACCGATGCCATCTCGGCGGAGATGATGAAGGAACTTCACTCCGAAGAAGGGAAAAAGGAAAAAGAATTTAATCCCATCTTCATGATGGCCGATTCCGGGGCGAGAGGCTCGGCCCAGCAGATTCGGCAGCTGGCAGGGATGCGGGGGCTGATGGCGAAGCCTTCGGGGGAAATTATCGAGACGCCGATTACCTCTAATTTCCGTGAAGGTTTAACGGTGTTGCAGTACTTCATCTCCACTCACGGCGCCCGGAAGGGTTTGGCCGATACGGCTCTCAAAACCGCCAACTCCGGTTATCTCACCCGCCGTCTTGTCGATGTGGCCCAGGACAGTATTGTCCTGAAAGAGGATTGCGGGACCGTGGACGGGATCGAGGTGACGGCTCTGGTAGAAGGGGGGGAAATCATCGAACCCCTCTACGATCGGATTCTGGGTCGTGTCAACGTTGAGGACATGTTAGATCGTGACGGCAAAATCGTCGTCAAGGCCAATCAGGAGATCGACGAGAAGACTGCGGCCCGGATTATTGATGCCGGTATCTATTCGATGAAGATCCGGTCTCCTCTGACTTGTGAAATGAAGCGGGGAGTCTGTGCCGCCTGTTACGGGCGGGATCTGGCGCGAGGGCGTAAAATCGATATCGGAGAGGCGGCCGGGGTCATGGCGGCCCAGTCGATCGGCGAACCGGGAACACAGTTGACGATGCGGACCTTCCATATCGGTGGGACGGCGAGCCAGGTGGCGGAGCAGACTACCCTGGAAGCGAAGAACAGTGGTGCGGTGTCTTACGAGAAAATCAAAACCGTCGTTAACAAGGACGGGAAGATCGTGGTGATGAACCGGAACGGTCAGATCCTGATCCTGGACAAGAAGGGGCGGGAGAAGGAGCGTTACAGCGTCGTCTACGGTGCCACGCTTCTGAAAAAGGACAAAGCGAAGGTCAAGTCGGGAGACACCCTGGTCGAGTGGGATCCTTACACGACATCGATCCTGACTGAGGTCGGCGGAAAGGTTGCCTTCGGGGACATCCAGGAAGGGGTCTCCATGCGGGAGGAATTGGATGAGGTAACCGGTCTTTCGCGGCGGGTGATTATTGATTATTCCCATACCGATCTTCGACCCCGTCTTTCCATCAAGGGGGCCGGCGGCAAGACCTTGAAACTGCCGGAGGGCAGGGGCAATGCCCGGTACATCCTTCCGGCGGGAGCGAACATCCTGGTAGAGAAGGGGGATGAGGTTTTTCCGGGCGATGTTCTGGTGAAAATCCCACGGGAAACGACGAAGACCAAGGACATCACCGGTGGTCTGCCCCGGGTGGCCGAACTTTTCGAGGCCCGGAAACCGAAGGAGCAGGCCGTCATCAGTGAGGTCGACGGGACCGTCCGTGACGGCGGATTTGTCCGAGGGTCCCGGCGCATTCTGGTGGTGACGGAGAACGGGGAAGAACATGAATACAGTATCCCGAGAGGGAAGCATGTCAACGTCCACGAAGGAGATTTCGTCAAGGCTGGTGAAGCCTTGATGGACGGTTCCGCGAATCCTCACGATATTCTCCGGGTTCTGGGGCCCAAGGAACTGCAGAAATACCTGGTGGAGGAGGTACAGAAGGTCTACCGCCTGCAGGGCGTGAGCATCCATGACAAGCATATCGAGGTCATCGTGCGTCAGATGATGAAGAAGGTCATCATTGAAGAGAGTGGCGATACCCATTTTCTTATCGGCGAACAGGTGGACAAGTTCCTTTTTGCCGCCACCAATCAGGAGATGATCAAGGAAAAGAAGAAACCTGCCAGGGGCCAGCCGCTCCTCCTGGGGATTACCAAGGCCTCCCTGAATACGGACAGCTTCATTTCGGCGGCCTCCTTCCAGGAGACCACCCGTGCTCTGACCGAAGCGGCTATCGGCGGTAAGGTGGACGATCTGATCGGCCTGAAGGAGAATGTCATCATGGGTCGGCTGATCCCGGCGGGAACGGGTACGCAGGTCTATCGCGAAACGGTGGTGAAAGTGGATGAACCGGAGGAACCGGAGCCGGAGGAATTGACTGAAGGTGATGCGGCCGAGAACCGGGAGAATCTGGAAGAGGTCGCACAATAATAGATTTACCGTTTTTCCGGTTGAAAAAGCGGAAAAATCTCTTGACAGATCCTTTGCAGTTCTGATACATTGCTGAGGTTTTTCGCCTGAGGGGGAGATCCTCAGCAATTTATTCTTTACCCCTTGAAAACAAAGGGGATTCGAATCAAGGTGCAATGCCCGACGGGCTGGAGGTGATGAAGTGCCGACCATCAATCAGTTGGTCAAGAAGGGGAGAAGCAAAACCAAGAAGAAGACAAGTGCGCCTGCCTTGCAGGGGAGCCCGCAGAAGCGTGGGGTCTGTACGCGCGTTTATACCTCGACGCCGAAGAAACCGAATTCAGCCCTCCGCAAGGTGGCTCGTGTCCGGCTGACCAATGGCTATGAGGTGACGACCTATATCCCGGGGATGGGACACAGTCTGCAGGAACACTCCATTGTCCTGTTGCGGGGCGGCCGGGTGAAGGATCTGCCGGGTGTCCGGTACCACATCGTCCGGGGGACCCTCGACTCGACGGGTGTGGCTGACCGGAAGAAGGCTCGATCCAAATACGGGACGAAACGTCCGAAAAAATAGTGGAAGCGGGAGAATAATTTATGGCACGCCGAAGAGTGGCCACAAAACGGGAAATTTTGCCGGATCCTAAGTTTCACAACAAACAGGTGACCCGGTTTATCAATGGTTTCATGCGTCAGGGGAAAAAGAGCCTGTCAGAGAAGATCTTCTATGACGCGATGGAGATTATTGAGCAGAAGACCGGAGATGATCCGCTTCAGGTTTTTACCAAGGCGATCGATAATGTCAAGCCGATGGTAGAGGTCCGTTCCCGTCGGGTCGGTGGTTCAACCTATCAGATACCTGTTGAGGTTCGTGGGGCGAGGCGGCTTGCCTTAAGTCAGCGCTGGCTCATTAGCTATGCACGGGCACGGGGTGAGAAGACCATGAAAGAGCGCCTTGCCGGGGAATTAATGGATGCGGCGAAGAATACGGGGGCTTCTGTGAAGAAGCGTGAGGATACCCACAGGATGGCGGAAGCGAACAAGGCCTTTGCCCATTACAGGTGGTAATAATGCCCGCAATTGCAGTGCGAAATGTCGAAGAGCAGTCTCGGAGGAAACAAGGGTTGGGCAGAGAATATCCTTTATTGAAATATCGCAACATCGGGATTATGGCCCATATCGATGCGGGAAAGACCACGACGACGGAGCGGGTTCTTTTCTATTCCGGGATTTCCCATAAAATGGGTGAGGTTCATGATGGCGCGGCCGTAATGGACTGGATGGTGCAGGAACAGGAACGTGGAATTACAATCACTTCCGCCGCGACGACCAGTTTCTGGCTCGGCCACCGGATCAATATTATTGACACACCCGGTCACGTCGATTTTACCATTGAAGTGGAGCGTTCTCTCCGGGTTCTCGATGGGGCCATTGCCGTTTTCTGCGCTGTGGGAGGTGTTGAACCCCAGTCGGAGACCGTTTGGCGTCAGGCGGACAAGTACGGGGTGCCTCGTATCGCCTTCGTGAACAAGATGGATCGTATGGGGGCCGATTTTGACCGTTGCGTGGCGATGATCCACGGGCGATTGGGAGCAAATCCTGTCCCGGTCCAGCTCCCCGTCGGCAAGGAAGAAACCTTTGTGGGAGTGATTGACCTGGTCTCGATGAAAGCCCTCCTCTGGGAGGATGAAGCGGCCCTCGGTCAGATGTTTACGGTGACTGACATTCCAGCTGAGATGGAGGAGCCTGCAGCCCGTTTTCGGGAGAAGTTGATTGAAGCGGTGGCGGAGTACGACGAATCGCTGATGAACGATTACCTCGAAGGGAAGGATCTGACGGAAGATGCGATCCGCGCGGCCCTTCGGAAAGCGACGTTGGACCTGAAGATTGTGCCCGTGCTCTGCGGTTCGGCCTTCCGGAACAAAGGTGTCCAGCCCCTCTTGGATGCCGTGATTAATTATCTTCCCTCCCCCTTGGATGTTCCCCCTGTGGAAGGCCTCCTTCCCGGAAGTAAAGAAGCCAAAAAAATCACACGCAAAGCCGACGACGACGAGCCTTTTTCCGCCCTGGCCTTCAAGATCATGACCGATCCCTATGTGGGGCAGCTCTCCTTTTTCCGTGTCTATTCGGGAACCCTCGAGGCAGGGAATCAGGTCTATATCTCCTCTTGGGGACGAAAGGAGCGGGTCGGCCGGATTCTCCGGATGCATGCCAACAAGCGGGAGGATATCAAAGAGGTCCGTGCCGGAGATATTGTGGCGGCCGTCGGCCTGAACCACTGCTGCACGGGGGACACCCTCTGTGATCAAAAACACCCGGTTGTCTTGGAATCTCTCGAATTCCCGGAGCCGGTCATCTCCGTAGCCATCGAGCCGAAGACCAAGATGGATCAGGAAAAGCTGGGCATTTCCTTGTCCAAGCTGACCCAGGAAGATCCCTCCTTCCGGGTAACAACAGACCGGGAAACGGGACAGACGATCATCTCCGGTATGGGTGAACTGCACTTGGAGATTATTGTCGACCGTTTGATGCGGGAATTCAAGGTCGACGCCAATGTGGGGAAACCCCAGGTCGCCTATCGTGAATCTCTTCATAAGAGCGTGAAAGCGGAGGGACGTTTTGTCCGTCAAACGGGCGGCCGCGGTCAGTACGGCCATGTCAATATCCGTCTGGAGCCTTTAGAGGCCGGTGCGGGAATTCAGTTTGTGGACGAGACCAAAGGGGGCGTGATTCCGAAAGAGTTTATCTCCTCCGTCGAAAAAGGTGCCCGAGGCGCCTTGGAAGGCGGGGTGCTTGCCGGCTATCCCTTAGTCGATGTTCAGGTTGTCCTCTACGACGGTTCCTATCATGATGTCGACTCATCAGAGATGTCCTTCCAGGTGGCGGCCTCCATGGCGATCAAGAACGGGGCCGGAAAAGCGGACCCCTACCTGCTCGAGCCGATGATGGCGGTGGAAGTGGTGGTCCCGGAAGAATATATGGGGCAGGTCATCGGCGATCTGAATGCCCGACGGGGTCACATTCAGGGGATGGAGGCCCGGGGCAGCATCCAGGTGATTGCGGCCCATGTCCCCCTGGCGGAAATGTTCGGTTATTCAACGGATTTGCGTTCCGAGACGCAGGGCCGGGCAACCTATACCATGCAATTTTCCCATTATGCCGAGATTCCCCGGCAGATTGCCGATGAGATTGTGGCCAAACTACAAGGGCGATAATAAAACAGTTCAAACAGATCAAACAGTTTAAACGGTTTAAACTGCTCAAACGGTTTAAACATTGATTGATATAAGGAGGAAGACCGATGGCAAAGGCAAAATACGAGCGGACAAAGCCCCACGTCAATATCGGGACGATCGGGCATGTGGATCACGGCAAGACAACCTTGACGGCAGCGATCACCCGTGTTCTGGCACACCAGGGTATGGCGGAGTTCAAGGCCTTTGACCAGATCGACAACGCCCCGGAAGAGCGGGAACGTGGGATCACCATCGCCACGGCGCACGTGGAATACGAGAGCGCAACCCGCCACTACGCCCACGTCGATTGCCCGGGCCATGCCGACTACGTCAAGAACATGATTACCGGGGCCGCTCAGATGGATGGGGCGATTCTCGTTGTCTCGGCCGCCGACGGACCGATGCCGCAGACCCGGGAACATATTCTGTTGGCCCGCCAGGTCGGCGTCCCGTACATCGTAGTCTTTCTGAACAAGGCGGACATGGTGGACGACAAGGAACTCCTGGAACTGGTGGAACTGGAAGTTCGTGAGCTGTTGAGCAGCTACGACTTTCCCGGTGACGATATTCCGATCGTAACGGGCTCCGCCCTTCAGGCGCTGGAATGCGGCTGCGGGAAAGAGGAGTGCGAGAAATGCAAGGCGATCCTCGATCTGGTCGGCGAAGTGGACAACTACATTCCGGAACCGCAGCGTGAAATCGACAAGCCCTTCCTGATGCCGGTAGAAGATGTATTCTCCATCTCCGGTCGCGGGACCGTGGTGACGGGCCGTGTGGAGCGTGGGGTGATCAAAGTCGGCGAAGAAGTGGAAATCGTCGGAGTCCATGACACGGTCAAGACCGTCGCCACAGGCGTAGAGATGTTCCGGAAACTTCTCGATCAGGGACAGGCGGGCGACAACATCGGCGTTCTGCTCCGGGGCACGAAGAAAGAAGATGTCGAGCGTGGTCAGGTCCTGGCGAAGCCGGGGAGCATCACGCCCCATACGAAGTTCAAAGCCGAGGCCTACATCCTGACGAAAGAGGAAGGGGGTCGTCATACGCCGTTCTTCAAGGGATACCGTCCGCAGTTTTATTTCCGGACGACGGACGTAACAGGCGTCGTGACCCTTCCGGAAGGGGTGGAGATGGTCATGCCGGGCGACAACATCGCCGTGGCCGTGGAACTGATCACACCGATCGCGATGGAGAAAGAGCTTCGCTTCGCCATCCGCGAAGGCGGCCGGACCGTCGGCGCCGGGGTCATCAGCGAGATTATCGAATAACGGTTGGGTAGATGCTGCAAAGAAAGCGGGGCGGCGTGTAACTGCCGATTCATCGATCATCCCCTCTCTCTCCAACAGGCCGGAGAGGGTGAAATCGAAAACGAGTAAGATGTAACGGATAGGAGTGAGGAAGGTGGATCAAAAGATTCGGATACGGCTGAAAGCCTATGATTATCATTTGTTGGACCAGTCTGTTGAGGACATCGTTGATACGGCAAAACGGACGGGCGCAAGGGTTTCCGGT
This sequence comes from uncultured Nitrospirota bacterium, assembly GCA_964420895.1. Taxonomy (GTDB): domain Bacteria; phylum CG2-30-53-67; class CG2-30-53-67; order CG2-30-53-67; family CG2-30-53-67; genus JAADIO01. The sequence continues at coordinate 27,171 of CAYQVN010000001.1, forward strand.
CCGATCCCTCTTCCCACCCGGAAAGAGAAATTTACGGTGCTTCGTTCTCCCCATGTGGACAAGAAATCCCGTGAGCAGTTTGAGATACGGACCCATAAACGTCTGATTGACATCCTTGAACCGACGCCCCAGACGGTGGATGCCTTGATGAAACTGGACCTTTCTGCGGGTGTGGATGTTGAAATTAAATTGTAAGCCCGATGGATTGGCCCATCAGATAAAGTGAGAAAACCATGTTGACCGAGTTGATTGGACGAAAAATAGGGATGACCCAGATTTTTGAGAAAGAAGAAGGGCGTCTGACCCCCGTGACGGTGGTTCAGGTCGGTCCCTGCCGCATTGTCCAGATCAAGAGTCTGGAAAAGGAAGGGTACAATGCCGTTCAACTGGGGTTTGACGAGGAGAAGAAAAAAAGCCGCGCCAAAAAGGCTCTCGTCGGACACAGTAAGAAGCATGATGTTCAACAATTCCGTCACCTCAATGAGGTGCGGGTGGACGATGTGGCGGAGCTAACGCCGGGCATGGAGTTTACCGCGGAGACTTTTGCCGTGGGGGACAAAGTCCATGTCACGGGAGTGAGCAAGGGCAAAGGGTTTGCCGGCGTCATGAAGCGGCACGGTTTCGGCGGCGGTCCCAAGACCCACGGTTCCCGTTTTCACCGGGCGCCGGGATCGATCGGCCAGTGCGTTTTCCCGGGAAAGATCATCAAGGGACGGGGCATGCCCGGCCATATGGGGTGTGACCGTGTGACGGTCAAAAATCTGCAGGTTGTGGAAGTGATTCCCGATCAGAATCTGCTGTTGATCAAGGGAGCCGTCCCGGGCGCCAAGAACGGGATACTTCGCATCCGGAAGAAGACGGTTTCGTAAGAAGCCATGAAGAAAGAGACGAAGGAATGAAGATGATGGATGTTCTGGACCAGACGAACAAAAAAGTCGGTGAGATCGAGCTCAAGGATGATGTCTTTGGCATTGCTCCTCATGTTGCGGCCATGCACCAGGTGGTGGTCTCCCAGTTGGCAAAGGCCCGAGCGGGCACGGCCTCAACGAAGACCCGCTCCGACGTCGGCTATTCTTCGAATAAGCCCTATCGGCAGAAGGGAACCGGTCGGGCCCGGGCTGGATATCGGGGGTCACCCATCTGGCGGGGCGGCGGTGTCATTTTCGGCCCCCATCCAAAAAAATATAAGCACAAGGTCCCCAAGAAGGTTCGGCGTTTGGCTTTGAGAAGCGCTCTGGCAAGCAGGGCCCAGGAGGGGAAACTTGTGATCGTGGAGAGTCTGGAGATGGAGACGCCCAGGACCCGTGATCTGGTTGCCATTCTCAAGTCCCTGAACGTTACGGGTAAAACGCTGATCGTGACCGGTGATTTTCAGGAGAACCTGGCCCTCTCGGGAAGAAACATTCCGGAAGTTGCAGTGATCGATATGGAACTTCTGAATGTCTACGATGTGCTGAACATGGAAAATCTCGTCATGACTCGGGATGCGGTGGAAAAAGTATCGGAGGAACTGTCGGCATGATGCGCAATGAATATCAGCTCCTGATCCGGCCCCTGGTCACGGAGAAGAACATGCAACTCCATGAGAATCAGAACAAGGTCTTCTTTGAGGTGGCGCCCGATGCCAACCGGATCGAAGTCAAACGGGCCGTCGAGAAGGCCTTCAATGTCAAGGTAGAAAAGGTGAATATTCTGAACCAGAACGGAAAACGTGTCCGGTTCAAGATGCAGATGGGAAAACGGAAAGACTGGAAAAAAGCGATTGTAACCCTTAAAGAAGGGGAGAAGGTAGACTATCTGGAAGGCTGAGCAGTTACGCAACCGGATCAGTAATCATATATCTACCCTGTGGGAGTAATCGATGGGCATTAAACGATATAAACCGACATCACCGGGACGACGTTTTCAAACGGTATCGGATTTTGAGGAGATCACTACCTCGAAGCCCTACAAACCGCTTCTGCGACCCCTCAGCAAAAAGGCAGGACGGAATGTCTACGGGCGGATCACCCTGCGCCGCCGCGGGGGCGGACACAAGCGTCAATACCGCGTGATTGATTTCAAACGGAACAAGACCGGCATCCCTTCGAAGGTGATCTCCATTGAGTATGATCCGAATCGGAGCGCCCGCATCGCCTTGTTGCAGTACATCGATGGCGAAAAGCGTTATATCCTGGCGCCTCAGGGCTTGAAGGTCAATGACGAGGTTCTTTCCGGGCCGGAGGCCGATATCAAGCCCGGCAATGCCCTGTCTCTTCAGAACATCCCTCTCGGGACCCTGATTCATAATATCGAAATGCGCGTCGGGAAGGGTGGGCAGATGATCCGGAGCGCCGGGACCTATGCCCAGATCATGGCCAAGGAAGGAAAATACGCCCAGATTCGGATGCCCTCCGGTGAAGTCCGTATCGTGTTGCAGGAATGCATGGCCACGGTGGGACAGTTAGGGAACGCCGACCATGAGAATATTTCCATCGGGAAGGCAGGCCGCGCGCGCTGGTTGGGACGCCGTCCCAAAGTCCGCGGTGTAGTGATGAATCCCGTTGACCATCCACACGGCGGTGGAGAAGGACGCACCTCCGGTGGACGCCATCCGGTCACTCCCTGGGGGATGCCGACCAAAGGATACAAGACACGGAAAAACCGGCGGACCGATCGGTTTATCGTGAAAAAGCGAAAAGCATAAGGGGAGGTTTGCGTGCCACGATCTGTAAAAAAAGGACCTTTTGTCGACAGCCATCTGGAAGCGAAGGTTCAGAAGATGAATGATTCCGGGAGCCGGGAGATTATCAAGACCTGGTCTCGGCGCTCGACCATTACTCCTGACATGATCGGGCATACCTTCGCGGTCCATAACGGGATGAAATTTATCCCGATCTTCGTTTCGGAAAATATGGTCGGACACAAGCTCGGTGAGTTTTCCGCCACCCGGACCTATCGAGGACATCGATCCGAGAAATCGACAGGTTCCCGTTAGGGAATCCGTCCGGCAACTGCGTTGTTTGAATGACGACTGAGGGAATGAGAATGGAAGCCAGGGCAATTGCAAGACATATCCGGATCGCACCGCGCAAGGTGCGGCTGGTAATTGATACCATCCGGGGGAAAAACGTGGAAGAGGCGCTGAACATCCTGCGTCATCTTCCCCAACGATCCGCGCCGGTAGTGGAGAAACTGCTCCAGTCGGCTATCGCCAACGCAGAGCAGAAAGAGGTCTCCGATGTGGAACGTCTCCACATCAAGGAGGTCTTTGTCAACGGTGGGGCGACGCTGAAACGGTTCATGCCACGGGCCATGGGTCGGGCGACGCCCCTGCGAAAGAGAACGAGCCACATCACGATCGTGGTGTCCGAGTAACGATTTGATTTAGGAGGTGAATTTTGGGCCAGAAAGTCCATCCGATCGGATTTCGTCTGCGATACATCAAAGACTGGAACTCGAAATGGTATGCCAAGAAGGATTACAGCACGCTTTTTCACGAGGACCTCAAGCTTCGGAAATATATCAAGGAAAAATTATACCATGCCGGAATCGGTCGTGTTGAGATCGAGCGTGCGGCGAAGCAGGTTCGGGTGAATATCTATACGGCCCGTCCCGGGATCATTATCGGGAAAAAGGGTGCGGAGATCGATAAGCTCAAAAACGACCTTCAGGGTGTGATCAGCAAGAATATTTACTTGAATATCCGGGAGATCCGTAAGGCCGAGATGGATGCGCAGCTGGTCTCCGAGAATGTGGCCCTCCAATTGGAGCGCCGCGTTGCCTTCCGGCGCGCCATGAAGCGAAGCGTCACCAACGCCATGCGCTTCGGCGCCAAGGGGATCAAAATCCAGTGTTCCGGACGGCTGGCCGGCGCCGAGATGGCCCGACGAGAATGGTATCGTGAAGGCCGGGTGCCGCTCCATACTCTCCGTGCGGATATCGATTACGGATTTGCCGAGGCATTGACGACCTATGGATTGATTGGGGTCAAGGTCTGGGTCTTTAAGGAAGAAATCTTGAATCCGGGGAAGAAAGACGTGCCGCAAGGACCGCGCCACTGACCGGTGATTGAAGGAGCAGAAAACCGATGTTGATGCCCAAAAAAGAAAAATTCCGGAAACGGCAGAAGGGAAGGAACCGTGGGAACGCCAAAGGGGGGACCCAGATCGATTTTGGAGAGTTTGGTTTGCAGGCCCTGGAAGCTGGCTGGATCTCAAGCAAGCAGATCGAAGCTGCCCGTATTGCTATGACCCGTCATGTGAAGCGTGGCGGAAAGATCTGGATCCGGATTTTTCCCGATAAGCCGATCACTAAGAAACCGGCGGAAACCCGGATGGGCAAGGGAAAGGGCGGTCCGGAGTATCATGTGGCCGTCATCAAACCGGGCCGAATCCTCTACGAGATGGAAGGTGTGACCGGAGAGGTTGCAAAGAGTGCGCTGTTGCTGGCCGCCCGGAAGCTTTCGATCAAGACCCGTGTGATTTCCAAGCATGGAGGCGCTCTATAAATGAAAGCGAATGAGATCCGGGATTTAAGCCCGGAAGAGGTAGCGGTCAAGGAACACGACCTGGCTGAGGAACTTTTGAAACTTCGATTCCAGAAAGAGACGGGTCAGATCGGCAGTTCGGCTCGTATCCGTGAGGTTCGCAGGGACATTGCGCGGATCAAAACGATTCGGAACGAAAACCGTAAGGGATAAACAACCACTATGGAAAAGAAACGAAACAAAAAGAGTCTTCAAGGGATGGTGGTGGGAAACAAGATGGACAAAACCGTCGTCGTCACGATCCAACGATCGACACAGCATCCTCTTTACAAGAAGATTGTGCGCAGAGATAAACGCTACAAGGCACACGACGAGCTGAATGAATGTCAGATCGGTGATACCGTGAAGATCATGGAATGCAGGCCGCTCAGTCGGGACAAGCATTTTCGTGTTGTGCAGATTGTCGAGCGGGCCAAATAGAAGAGACGGGTTTTTTCGAGGTCGTCAAACAGGGAGTTGAAGATGATCCAGCCACAAAGCATACTCAAAGTCGCAGATAATTCCGGTGCAAAAAAAGTGATGTGTGTCCGCGTCTTGGGTGGCTCCAAAGTCCGCTATGCCCATGTCGGCGATATCATTGTGGCAAGCGTGAAGGAAGCGATGCCCCGGGGGAATACCAAAAAGGGTACCCTGGTCCGTGCCGTGGTCGTACGGACCAAGAAGTCTGTGAAACGCAAAGACGGAACCAGCATTCGTTTTGATGAGAATGCAGCGGTCCTGATCAATCCCCAGAAGGAGCCGATCGGCACGCGTATCTTCGGACCGGTCACTCGTGAACTGCGTCGGAAAAATTTTATGCGTATCGTGTCGCTGGCACCGGAGGTTCTTTAAGAACTCAATGATGAAGTGTATGCAAGGAACAGTAAAATGACGAAGATTAAAAATCATATTAAAAAGAACGATATGGCGGAAGTCATGGCCGGGAAAGAGAAGGGGAAACGGGGCAAGGTTCTGCTGGTTTACCCGGAACGCGGGCGAGTTCTGGTGGAAAAGCTGAATATGATCAAAAGGCATACGCGACCGGATGAACAGAACCAGCAGGGCGGGATTATCGAGAAGGAGGCGACCCTTCATGTCTCGAACGTGATGCCCGTTTGCCGGAAGTGTGATGCCCCCACCCGTATTCGCCATCAGAGGCTCGACAACGATAAAAAGGTGCGGATTTGCGCGAAGTGCGGCGAACCCTTTGACAAGGTCTGAGAGAACGTAGAGTGGATGAGCTATGGGCAGATTAAAAGAGATCTACAAAAATGAGATAATCCCTTCCCTGATGGATCAATTTTCCTACTCGAGCATCATGCAGGTGCCCAAGGTTTCGAAGATTGTCGTGAATGTGGGGATGGGGGAGGCGATACAAAACCCGAAGCTGCTTGATTCAGCAGTGGATGAATTGCGGATGATTACCGGACAGCAACCGGTGGTGACGCTGGCCAGGAACTCGATCGCCAATTTTAAATTGCGTGAAGGGATGGCAATAGGCTGCAAGGTGACTTTGCGGAAACGGATCATGTATGAATTCCTGGATCGTCTGATCAATACCGCTATACCTCGTATTCGTGACTTCCGTGGAGTTTCCGGAAAAGCCTTTGACGGACGCGGGAATTATTCCCTGGGACTGACGGAGCAGATCATTTTCCCGGAGGTCAAATACGACAAAGTAGAAAAAATCCATGGCATGGATGTTGTGATTGTCACAACCGCCAAGAGCGATGAAGAGGCCAAGGCCCTGCTGGCAGGGTTTAATATGCCTTTCCGGAACTGATCCAATCCTGAACGGGAATCCAATGGAGGAAACAGATTGGCCAAGCTGTCATTAACCAACAAAGCAAACCGGAAACAGAAATTCAAGGTGAGGGAATATAACCGTTGCCGGATCTGTGGGCGACCCCGCGGATACATGCGGCGCTTCGAAATTTGCCGTATCTGTTTTCGGAAACTCTCCTTGAGAGGCGACATTCCCGGCGTTGCAAAATCGAGCTGGTAGGAAAGACTCTCAGGTGCAACGACGATGTGGAGGATTTAACTGATGTCTATGACCGACCCGATTGCCGACCTTCTGACGCGTATCCGCAATGCCGTACAGGCGCGGAAAGAAACCGTCGACATCCCCGCGTCCAATATCAAGATCTCGATAGCCAGGATCATGAAGGACGAGGGTTACATCAAGAATTACAAGGTCCTGAAGAATAACCGGCAGGGGTTGATTCGCATTACACTCCGTAAGCAGGAAGGCGAGGAAGGTGTGATACACGGCCTGAAACGCCTCAGCAAACCGGGATTGCGCGTCTATGTCGGAGCAGAGAAAATTCCAAAGATACTGAACGGACTTGGCGTTGCCATCCTTTCGACGCCCAAGGGGGTCTTGACGGACCGGCAATCGAGAAAGGAACATGTGGGCGGTGAAGTGCTCTGTGCAATCTGGTGAGTCAAAAGTGCCGTCCGTTGAGGAGTTAATAAGATGTCACGAATAGGAAAAATGCCGGTAAAACTCCCCCAGGGAGTCAGTGCCGTACTCAAAGGATCCGTCCTGGAAGTGAAGGGGCCGAAAGGACAATTGACACGCGAATTACGTCCGGAGATGACCATTGAAGTCGACTCCGATGAGATTCGTGTCAGCCGGCCTTCCGATCTCAATCGCCATCGAGCTTTTCATGGCCTCACACGTAATCTCATTGCAAATATGGTCCAGGGAGTTTCGGAAGGCTTCATAAGGGTTCTGGAGATCAATGGCGTTGGATACCGTGCCATTGTGCAGGGGAAATCCGTGGAGTTTCACCTCGGTTATTCGAATCCGATTAAATTTCCCTTGAAAGAGGGGGTCGAGGCCAAGGTAGAAAAAAATACCCTGACGTTGAACAGTATCAACAAGGAACTCTTAGGACAGGTCGCGGCCGACATCCGGGATCTCAGGCCACCGGAACCGTACAAGGGGAAGGGGATCAAGTACGCCGAAGAGAAGATCCTCCGCAAGGCGGGCAAAACGACCAAGTAGAGCTCTGATCCGGTCCGGAACTTTTCGGTCTGCAAGGAGCCATTCGGTAAAGGAGTTAAAAAACCGTGGCAGTACATACCAGAAGGGTCTCAAGAATAGCGAAGCACAAACGGGTGCGGAAAAAAGTGAGCGGTACGCCGGAGCGGCCCCGCATGTCCGTATTCCGGAGTGCCCGGCACATCTCCGTGCAAGTGATAGATGATATCAATCATGCGACCATTGCAAGCGCCTCCACGCTGCACAAGCAATTTCGGGAAGTGAAGATTGAAGGTGGGAAAAAGGAGGCTGCCAAATGGGTCGGTGAGGAAATTGCCCGGCAGATGAAGGAAAAGGGGATTGAAACGGCCGTCTTTGACCGCGGCGGATTTAAATTCCATGGACGTGTCAAATCTCTGGCCGATGCGGCGAAAGAGGCGGGGATAAAAATCTAAGAGACGACAGCGTCCGGGAAAGGCGTTGTCCGTCCAGGGAGAAAAACAGCGTGGTAGAAAAGAGAATGAAAAAGAAGGACGATAAGGCCGGTGAACTGATTGATAAGATCGTACACATTAACCGTGTTGCCAAAGTCGTTAAGGGTGGACGCCGATTCAGCTTCAGTGCCCTCGTGGTCGTCGGCGACGGCAAAGGAAATGTGGGATATGGGAAAGGGAAAGCCAACGAGGTTCCCGAGGCGATCCGGAAAGGGATAGAGATTGCCAAGAAAAAGATGTCCCGGATCTCCATGGAGGGGAAAACGATTCCCCACAAGGTGATCGGCCATTACGGTGCCGGGCAGGTGGTGATGAAGCCTGCCTCAGAGGGGACGGGGCTCATTGCCGGAGGCGGTGTTCGTGCGGTGCTGGAAGTTGCCGGTGTGCAGGATGTGTTGACCAAATGTATCGGATCGAGTAACCCCCATAATGCAATTCGGGCCACCATGGACGGTTTGCGCCAGTTGCGGGGTAAGGAGCAGATTGCAAAACTTAGAGGATTGACGGTCGAAGAGATTTCAAGCTAAGT
>CAYQVN010000002.1:0-11490 GCA_964420895.1 uncultured Nitrospirota bacterium
GGTTCCTGCATGGTAATGCCGTAGAGGGCGTCCGACTGTTCCATGGTGTTCTTGTTGTGGGTGATCACGATGAACTGGGTCTTGTCGCTCATATCCTTGAGCATCTCTGTGTAGCGGTCAACATTGGCGTCGTCGAGGGGTGCATCCACCTCATCCAGGAGGCAGAAGGGACTCGGTTTGACGAGAAAACCTGCAAAGATCAGGGCCACGGCGGTCAGCGCTTTTTCCCCACCGGAGAGGAGGGACAGTTGCTGCAGTTTCTTGCCGGGAGGTTGCACAATGATCTCGATCCCTGCATCGAGGATATCTTCTCCTTCATCGAGTTTCAGTTCCGCCTGACCTCCCTGAAAGAGGGTTGTAAAAACTTTTTTAAACTTCTCGTTGATGGCGTCGAAGGCCTCCTGAAAACGTTGCCGTGAGGTACGGTTGATCTTCCGGATGGCGGCCATCAGGCTGTTGACCGACTCCTGCAGATCCGTTTCCTGTTCCGTCAGGAAGTCGAAACGTTCCTGCAGGGCATTGTATTCTTCAATGGCCATGATATTAACGGCGCCCATCTGATCGATCTTCCGGTTCAGTTCACCCAACCGTTCTTCGGCAACCGGTCGATCGAGTTCCACTTCCAGATAGGAGGGATAGATCTCTTTCAGGTCAGCCTCATATCTTTCCTGAATCCTTGACAGGAGCTGTTCCATCTTCATCGACTGTTCGGTCCGCCGCACGCCCAGGTTATAAAGATCCCGATTGAGCGTTTCCGTCCGCCGGCGCAACTCCTTGAAGGCATCCTGCTCGGTATGCAATTCGGTCCGTTTGGTTTCGAAGAGATCCTGCTCCCCGGTAAGGCGGGTGCGGGCCTCCTCCTGGGTGCTGAGAAGTTCGTGGATCCTCGATTCAGTAGCGGTCTTTTCCTCCTCCACCTGGACGATACGTCTTTGCGCATCTTCAATTTCACGACGGCGGGCAGTGATCAGGTTACGAAGATTTTCGAGAGTCCGACGGCTGTTTTCCGCATGGGAATGAAGGGAGGCATTCTTTTCCCGGTCTGCGGCGATCTGGACGCGTGCTTCCGTAATGGTTTTCCTCTGTTCTTCGATACCGGCCCGCAACTCACCGATTTCCTGAAGGAGGACTCCCGTTGAGGATTCCAGGGCGCGCTGCTTTTCCTGTAGATCTCCCAGTTCATCCCGGTGGACGGTGAGACGCTCTTCCGTGGTTGTAATCTCCGCCGTCCGGATTTCATCTTCCCTTGCAAGACTCTCGATCTTCCGGTCGAGATATTCCACCTCATGATGAAGGGAGGAGACTTCTTTTTCCTCTTCCCGGCTTTGACGCTCCATGGCTTCCAGTGCCGCCGAAAGGTCTCCCTTTTGTTGCCGGATATCGGCAATCTCCTGTTGCATTCCATCCCGTTCTTCCACGGTCTGCTGCAACCGGATTTTCAGGGATTCCAGAGAGTGGGTGAGTTCCCGAATTTCCCGTTTTCTGCGAATAAAGCCGCTCCCTTTCTGTCGGGAGATCCCTCCTTCGATTGCACCGGATGGATCGAGGACCTCTCCATTGAGGGTCACCAGGGTACGCCGGAAACCGTTGGACCGGAAGAGGGAGGCCGCCTGTTCCAGGTCCTCCATAACGACAACACCTCCAAGCAGATAATCCGCGACGCCCTGGTATTCCGGCGCAAAACGGACCAGATGGAGGGCTTCGCCGACGACCCCCGTTCCTTCACGGGTGACAAAGGGGGTGCGATCCTTGAGTTTCGGTTGCAGAGGGATAAAAGAACCCCGTCCGATCTGATGTTCCTTTAAGTGTGTGACGGAGCGGAGGGCATCATCCAGATCGTTGATAATCAGGCTCTGGTAACGGTTGCTGATTGCCGCTTCAATGGCGGTTTCCACTTTTGGCTCGGTCTCGAAGATGTCGGCCACAAAGGAGTGAAAAAAGGGAAGATCAGGGTCCTTCTCCGGTGAACGATCTCTGACAAGTGACCGGATCCCGTCATCGTAACCTTCCAGGTTTTCCTGGAGTTCCTGCAGGGTTTCCAACCGGGAGTTTTCCTGGCCGATCTGTTCCCGGAGTTGAGAGACCCTTTCCATGACGTCCGTCAGAGCCTCCTGTTTCTCTTCGAGTTGTTGCAGAACGTCATGATAGTCGGCACGTGCGGTATCCATGCGGCCTTTGTGGGCTCGGAGGGCTTCCTCCTGTTCCGCGAGGCGCTGACGATTCCCGGCAAGGAGTCCCATCTGCTCGGTCCGGTTCCGGTCGTAACCGCTGTGTTCTTCGATCAGGGTTTCTTGCCGCTGCTTCAGGTTGTCGATCCGGTTCTGCAGGACGCCGATCTGCTGTTTCAGTTCAAAGAGGCGGTTCTTCTCCGCGTCCAGGGTCTGTTCCTTCTCGTCACGAACGGCCCGTCGGGCATCACAGGCGTTCACCTTATCCCGAAGGAGGTCTTCCTGCTCTTCGTTGCGTGCCGAAAGTGCGCGCCCTTCATCCTCCAGTCGGGCGATGTTTTCTTCGATTTCAACGATCTCTTCTTTTAACCGCTGGATCTCTTTTTCGGCCCCTTCGGTAGTGGAGTGGAGGTGCGCGATATTTCCATTCAAGACTTCGATCCGATTTTCTTCACCGGTAATGTTCGACTCAATCTCCCGGACTTCCTCCTGGAGGACGCCCAATGCCTTCTCCCGGTCGAGTACGTCCAGTTCCAGATCCTCGATCTGTGTCTCCTTGGCGGCGGAGAGCGTGAGCAGTTCCGTTTCCTCTCTCTTGTTTTCCGTAAACTGGCCTTCCAGCTTGTCCCATTCCTCTCGCAAGGCGGAATAGTCGTGGGAGGAGAGGTGAAGTTCCACCTCCCGGATTTCCTCTTTGTGTTTTTTGTACCGTTCGGCCTTCTTGGCCTGACGGTTCAGGGAATTCCTCTGACGAGAGACCTCTGCAATAATGTCCCGGACACGGGAAAGATTATCCTGCGTCCGTTCCAGTTTACGCAGCGCTTCGTCTTTGCGGGCCTTGTATTTGGAGATGCCTGCGGCCTCTTCAAAAAGGTACCGCCGTTCTTTCGGTTTCGCGTTCAGGATCGAGGAAATGCTCTCCTGTCCGATAATTGAATAGGCCTTGGCCCCCATACCGGTATCCATGAAGAGATCCCGGATATCGCTCAATCGGCAGGGGATCCGGTTGATCAGGTATTCGCTGTCTCCGGAACGGTAATAGCGCCGTGTGATCTGCACCTCTTCAAAGGCGGAGAAGTCATTTGTCCCGTTAGGATCGAGGTCCGTGACCACAAGATTCACTTCGGCCATCCCCATGGGGGCCCGGGAACGGGTGCCGCTGAAGATGATGTCCTCCATCTTCTCCCCACGGATCTGTTTGGCGCTCTGCTCGCCCAAAACCCACCGGACGGCATCGGAAACATTACTCTTGCCGCAACCGTTGGGGCCGACGATGGAAGTGATGCCCCGCTGGAAATTGACTTTCGTTCTTTCCGCAAAGGATTTGAAACCCGTAACCTCGATGCTTTTAAATCGCATGGCCGGTCTCCCTTTCTGTGAATTTGCGTGGTTTTATAGCATAAAGCCGATGCAATGTAAAGAGAAAAATACAACAAAATGATCTTCCTGTAGCAGTTACCACAATATCTTGTATGAGTTGTTTTGATGCTTTATGTCATTGTTTTGAAATAAATATTTTGACATATTCGAAAAAGGATGAAATAATAATTTATATACTGAGGATAACGGGAGGAGGAGAAGATGGCCCATTTCGCTGACGGATACACACTGGAAGATATTCTATTGATCACCTCCTTGCAACAGAAAACAGGTGAGCTGACCCTTGAGACGGATCGTGGTAAAGGGACTCTGCGGTTTCTGAACGGCAATATCGTCGATTCCGATGCACCGAGTTCGACGGCCATCGGGGATCTTTTGATTTTGAAAGGGATGGTCACGCAGCAGGATGTTGAAAACACGCTGCAAAAGCAGCAGAGCAATCCCGAAAGCGGCAAAATCGGGAAGATCTTTGTGGAGGATGGCCGGGTCGATAATTTTTGCATCCAGACCATGGTGAAGGAGCAGATCTTTTCCGCAATTCAGGATTTCAGTACCTGGAAGAATGTCTGTTTTACCTTTCAGGAACAGGATGTCATCGCCTCCGATGATATCCACGTCAGTCTGACGGACATCATCGACCGGATGGCCGTCGATTAGTCTTCATCTATCCCACGGATTGCACCGACCTGCCCGTGAAAATTTACGGGCAGGTTTTTTTTGTCTTATTTCTACGCATTCGCCCCCGGAGAATGGAAAATAAAGATTGTCAAAACAACGATTTTGCGTTATCTAAATAGGACTTTGTTGGACTGCCGGATTTTGTTCCCTTTCGTTGCAGAAGGGAAGCCGGACTTTTTGACGTCATTAATGGAGGTGTCAACCGATGGGTAGGAAAAAAACTACAACCTTTCTCTTTGCCGTTGCTCTGTCTTTTCTGTGCGGGTTGCTCATATCCGCCTATCTGGGATGGACACAGCCTGCCGGCGCAGCCTTTGATTTTTTCAAGCCCCGTGAAGCGGCCCCTCCGCAGAAGGAGGCCGTACAGAAAATCCCATCCTCCCCGTCCCTTCCGATCCGCTCGGCGGGCATGGTCTCTTTTGTTGACCTGGTGAAGAAAGAAAAGCCGGCCGTGGTCAATATCAGCACCACCCAGGTAGTGAAACAGAAGGGATTTAATCACCCCCGCATGGACCGGAGACAGAACCCCCTGGATGAATTTTTCGGGGATGATTTCTTCCGGAGATTTTTCGGGGATCAACCCCCCCGTGAGTTCAAATCGAAAAGCCTCGGTTCCGGTTTCATTATCGACAAGGCGGGGTATATCCTGACCAACAATCACGTCATTGAGAACGCCTCGGAGATCATGGTGAAGCTTTCAAACGAAAAGGAATTCGAGGCGAAACTGGTCGGGCGTGATCCCAAGACGGATATCGCCGTGATCAAGATTGAAGACACCCATGACCTTCCGGTGGTCAATATCGGGAATTCCGATCAACTCGAGATCGGCGAATGGGTGGTGGCGATCGGCAATCCCTTCGGTCTGGAACAGACCGTAACGGCCGGCATCGTCAGCGCCAAGGGGCGGGTCATCGGTTCCGGTCCCTATGATAACTTCATTCAGACCGATGCCTCGATCAACCCCGGGAACAGTGGAGGGCCTCTCTTCAACGTCCATGGGGAGGTGATCGGGATCAACACGGCCATTGTTGCCAGTGGGCAGGGAATCGGTTTTGCTATTCCCATCAATGTGGCCATGAACATCCTGCCGCAATTAAAAGAGAAGGGGAGTGTCACCCGGGGTTGGTTGGGCGTGATGGTCCAACACATTACCCCCGATATTGCGGAAAGTCTGAACCTGCAGAATATCGACGGCGCCCTCGTTGCGGAAGTCGTCAGTGGTGGACCGGCGGAAAAAGCCGGTTTGAAGCGGGGGGATGTGATCATCCAATTCGGTGGGAAAAGTATCGGAAAGATGCGGGATCTACCGTCAATGGTTGCCTCCACGCCGGTCGGCAAAGAAGTGGAGCTGGTGCTGCTGCGCAACGGGAAAGAGAAGACCCTCGTCGTGAAGATCGGGGAACTGGCGGAGGAGAAGATTGCCCAGCAGAAAGAGGAAAGCGTCGGCGATCTGGGCATCAAAGTCCAGGGGATCACGCCGGAACTGGCCGATTATTTTGATCTGCAAACCGATGAAGGGGTCGTCGTTGTCAATGTGGAGCGGTACAGTCCGGGAGCGGAGGCCGGCATACGGCGGGGAGATATCATCCAGGAGGTGAATCAAAAACCGGTCCGCTCACTTCAGGACTACCGGCAGGCGCTGAGTATGAAAAAGGAAGGAGGGCCCTCGCTCTTCTGGGTCAAACGGGGATCGAACACACTCTATTTTGCCGTGCGAAGTGAGAAAAAATAGCACGATAGACCGGCCGGAGGGGCAAACCCTCCGGCCGTTTTTTTGCTTTATTTGGGTACTATTTCAGGTTGGTATCCGAAGAGGGGATCCATGACCGGTTCGTATCCCCGGGGGACCGGGATGGGGAAGGTGACAATTTCATAGACCCCGGCCAGTTCCCGGAGAACGAAGTAGCCGATTCCGAGAAAGAATCCGGAGATATAGCTGGAAGAACTGTCTGTATCGACGGCCCTTTTCACGGTCTGTTTCGGGATTTCGAACACGCCCAGGATGGTGTTCTCCAAACCTCTTCCGAATTTATCGAAGGCTCGAGCCACACCGTTATTATCAACATCGTTGCTGTTGATCCACTGTCCCGCCGGACCTTCGGCGGCAACAGGATCGGTCAAAAGGCCGGCAAGGATCAGGGACATACTGAAAATAGCAAACCATTTCACAGGGTTATCCTCCCTTCCGTAAGGTTGTTTGTCAGGTTTACTGTCATTGTAACGAGAGCGGGAAGAATTGTAAACCCTTTTGTGAAATAGAAGTTCCTCCATGTCCTTCATAAATGTTTGCGATGTTCGGCCGCGTGACAGGAGTTACGGTCCCCCTGCAAGGGCCTTGGAGAGACCACCCCCTGTTGAGTCACTCAGTATCCCGGCGCCCAGACCGTTTCCCAATAACCGTCGTCCACCTGGTCTTGCTCGTAATGTCCTTCGATGTACCGGCCGTGGCGGTTGTAATGGCCGGGGACCCAGAACCGCTCCCAGCGTTCCCGTGGCACCCACCGTTTCTCATAATGTCCCGGCGGGGGAGGAACCTCCACATACCTCGCTGTCGTCCTGCAGACCGGCTGCCCATAGGCAGGCGGGACGCTGATCAGGTGGTTCAAGAGGAGCATCGATGCTGCCCCAATCGCCACCCCCTGCCAACGATGCCGACTTCTGTCTCCCGCTGTAGCCGGGGAGACGACCATAAGGCCGACCAGAAAGGCGGCCATGAGAAAAACCGTCGTTCGTTTCATCTTTCCCCTCCTTTCGTTTTGAAAAGATCCTCCGGTTTCTCCGGAATCCATCACTCGCTTTCAATAAATAATACGGCAAAGCCGGCCCCTTTATTCATTTCCGTGGACAGATGGGATCTTTTCGAGTATATAAGTAAGGTGCATTGTCCGAAGTCTCCTTCTTCTCAGCGGAGGAAATTCCGCGATGAAAACCGGATGGATCGTTCTGATGATCTTCTACGTCTTCTTCCCCATTGAAGGGGTTTGGGAGACGGGAGGTACAGCCATGGCATTCGAGATGACCAGCTCGGCCTTTCAACAGGAAAAGATGATTCCAGCGAAGTACACCTGTGACGGAGAAGACCTTTCTCCGGCCCTGACATGGAGTTCACCCCCGGAAGGGACAGCCTCCTTTGCGCTGGTCTGCGATGACCCCGATGCCCCTGTGGGGATCTGGATCCACTGGGTGATCTATAATATCCCGGCCGAGAGCAGGGGGTTGGCCGAGGCCGTCCCGAAAAAGGAAAGGCTTCCTGACGATACGATCCAGGGGATCAGCGATTTCAAACGTATCGGTTATGGTGGGCCGTGCCCGCCGAGCGGTACCCACCGCTATTATTTCAAGTTATACGCCCTGGACCGCAAGTTGGATCTGCCGCCCGGTGCAACCAAAAAGTCACTGCTTCATGCGATGGGAGGGCATATCCTCGGAGAGGCGGTACTGATGGGGCGTTACAAACGCTGACGATAAGAGTTCTTTTCATCATTCCGTTCATGGTTCGACAGGCTTCCGAGCATGGTGAGCCCGCCGAACCACACGAACGGAATATCAAGAACTTACGCCGTTCGCCCTGAGCATGTCGAAGGGCCTGCCGAACTTTTTACGACACCATCAAGGATTATCACCATGGCTTCTACTCGAAAGAAAATTATTATTCCTCTCCTTTTTATTGCCGGTCTTGCCCTGGCGTACATGGTTCAGGAAGGCGGCCATCATGGCGAGGTAGTCCCTGTGGTAGCGGGGACCGAGGCGCCGGATTTTACCGTCCGTGACCTTAAGGGGCAGGAGGTTTCCCTCTCTGATTTTCGCGGCAGACTGGTCTTCCTGAACTTCTGGGCGACATGGTGTCCCCCCTGTCGAGAAGAGATGCCTTCCATGGAACGTCTCTACCAATCCATGAAGGACAAACCCTTCACCCTCTTGGCCGTTAGTGTTGATGCCAATGCCGAGATGGTGGAACGTTTCCGACAGGCACGTGGGTTCACCTTTCCCATATTGATTGATGAGGACCAGAAGGCGGCCACGCTCTATCAAACGACGGGAGTTCCTGAGACCTTTATCATCAGTCCGGAAGGCAATATCCTCTATAAGATTATCGGACCGGAAGACTGGGCGACGGAAAAAAGCCTGGCCGGTCTTGCGCAGCTCCTGCCCAAGTTGTAGTCGAATTGCGGATGTTTCCATCGTTTTCCTGTTGTAAAACACGATAGAGTGACGTACAACCTGCCGTTTTGTTTGGGAAAACGGGATTATTTCTCCTTGACAGAGAAGTGGGGCTATGCTAAGTTATTATTAATAAAAAGAAATCAAGTCAATATGCCGAGATCCCAAATATGCATGGGGAGCCTGACCGTTTTCCCATTTCATAGGGCAAGGAGGACAAGATGACAAAGGCAGAGTTGGTCGAAACCGTAGTGGAAAACATCAACGGATTGACCAAAAAACAGACGGAAGTCATTGTCAATACTATCTTTGAAAGCATTAAAGATGCTCTTGCCAGTGGAGACAAGGTTGAACTGAGGGGATTTGGCAGCTTCAAAATACGACAGAGGCAATCCCGTGAGGGGAGAAATCCGAAGACCGGTGAAATGGTGGCTGTCCCGGCAAAGCGTGTTCCCTTTTTTAAGGCCGGAAAAGAACTGAAGATCCGTGTAGACAATTAATATATTCCTTCTCCTTTCTCCTGTTAAAACAGAACCCGGTTGATTTTAAACCGGGTTTTTTATCAATCGGCTTATTATAATATTCTATTTTCTATTGCTTTTTTCTTGACTCAATAAGTTTTTGATGATATTTAGATATTCAAATAAGATTCTACCATTCGTCAGGGTACTGAAATCTTGAACATGATTATAAAGAGGGAGGTAGATTGTGGGATCTGATAAAATTATCACATTGACTGATCAGAACTTTGAAAATGAGGTAAAAGAATCCCAAACCCCCATTTTGGTCGACTTCTGGGCTGAATGGTGTGCGCCATGCAGAATGGTTGCTCCCGTTCTGGACGAACTTGCCGAGGAGTTTGACGGAAAGGTGAAGATCGGAAAGTTGAATGTTGACCAAAATCGATCGGTCGCCGCCCAGTACGGGGTCATGTCCATTCCGACGCTGATCCTATTCAAGAATGGTGAGTTGGTGGAGCAGATGGTCGGTGCACAACCGAAAGAGAATCTGCAAAAAGTCATGCAAGCTGCTCTGTAAACCTGTTGAATCCAACTGAGGAAAACTTATGGACTTTGAGAATGCGGCTGAGCTCTTGAAGATAATGGGGCATCCAACACGGTTGCGCATCCTGATGCATCTGAAGAGTGAAAACAAATGTGTAAAAAATATCTGGGAGAGCCTCGCACTTCCCCAGGCGAATGTTTCGCAGCATTTGATCCTGATGAAGAACAAGGGGATCCTCGATTCGGAACGCAAGGGTTCGCAGATCTGCTATTTTCTGAACAACGAAAATGTGCTGAGTATTTTGAATTTCCTTGAAGCCTCGACTGAAAAAGTAAGTCCCCTTTCCGATAACGGCCTTAATAATATTTAAGGCCTTCTCTACCTACCGAGACTCCATCTTTCCCTTACTACCTCTTGGACCTTACGAGTCCGTCCTTTCACTATTGTCCGCATAAGGCGGGTATGTTATATTGCCCCGGACTTTTCCACCGGCCACGGAAGAATATTCCGCAGACGTTCTATATGGATCTGAATCAGAGGGGACATGGGTAAAAACCAGGAGATTGCAAAAGCTGCCGGGGTCATCGGCGGGGCCACCTTTGTGAGCCGGATCCTGGGATACCTGCGGGATGTCATCGTGGCCAATCTCTTTGGCGCCGGTCTGGCAACAGACGCCTTTATTGTGGCCAACAGGATCCCCAACTACCTGCGCCGCCTCTTCGGGGAAGGGACCTTGAATGCTTCACTGGTCCCCGTCTTTTCGGAATATCTGAACCGCCGGTCAAAAAGTGAAGCGTGGGAATTGGCCAACGTGGTCATGACTTCCATCTCCGCCCTGGTCACGTTGTTGACCCTCCTCGGGATTTTTTTCGCCCCCTCTGTGGTCCGGGTCCTGGCCCCTGGCTTCTCCGACAATCCGGAACAGTTTGCCCTGGCCGTTCTGCTGACACGGGTCACCTTCCCCTTTGCCATCTTTATCGGTCTCTCCGCCGCCGTGATGGGGGTCTTGAATACTCTGAAGCATTTCGGTGCGCCCGCACTGGCCCCGGCCATCCTGAACATTACGATGATCCTCTGCGCCCTCTTTCTGTCGTCCCACTTGACCATACCGATCCTGAGCCTGTCGATCGGTGTCCTGTTGGGGGGACTCTTACAATTCCTGGTGCAGCTCCCCTTTCTCTGGAAAAGGGGATTTCGTTTCCGGTTTCGTTTCTCACTGCGACATCGCGGATTCCGGCGCGTCGTCCGCCTGATGGTTCCCGGCGTGATCGGCCAGAGTGTTTTGCAGATCAACATCTTTATCGGGAATATACTGGCCTCTTTTCTGCCCACGGGGAGCATCTCCTTTCTCTTTTTCGCCGATCGTCTGGTGCAGTTTCCTCTGGGGGTCTTCGGGATCTCCGCCGCCACGGCCATGCTCCCTACACTGTCTCAGCATGCCGCTGAAGAGAATATCCCGGGTATGGTAGAAACCCTTGCACGCACTATGCGGTTGGTCCTTTTTCTCATGGTACCTTCCCTGGTTGGTCTGGCTGTATTGAGTGTACCCATCGTCAGTGCTCTTTTCCAACGGGGGAATTTCGGTTATTCTGCGACCGTTGCCACGGCGCAGGCTCTCCTCTATTATTCTCTGGGACTCTGGGCCTTCGCTGAAGTCCGCGTCGTCGCCCAGATCTACTACGCCCTGCAGGATACCTGGACGCCGATGAAGATCGGCGCCATAACGGTAATGGCCAACATCGTTCTGAGCCTGCTCCTCATGGGGCCTATGAAACATGGTGGTCTGGCGCTGGCCAACTCGCTCTCCTCCATGCTGAACGTCGCCGTACTGATCTGGATCCTTCGGAGGCGGATCGGTCCGATCGGGGGAAAGGCTTTTCTTCATCTCCTGCTGAAAATCCTTCCGGCATCCGCTATTCTGGGCCTCTGCGCGCATTACGGGGCGGGAACGGAACTCTGGGAACTCCATGGACATACGATGGTAAAATTTTATAAACTGGGTTGGGGAATCCTGCTGGGCGGCGGAGCCTATACTGTAATGTGTCTCTTGCTCCGTGTGGAAGAGGTCTGGATCGTCCGGGATTGGATCTTCCGGCGT
>CAYQVN010000002.1:11590-29634 GCA_964420895.1 uncultured Nitrospirota bacterium
TTTCCCGAAAAAAAGGAAGGAAGAACAACCGCTCTCTCTGGCTCACGATCGGTGCCGTGCTGTTCTTTCTCATCGCAGCCGTCTCCATCCTGCTCTATTTCGAGGTCCACCGTGAGCGGATTGAAGACTGGATTTCAGGTGGCAAAGATCGTTCCAGTCAGGGGAGCCCATCAACGGAGCACGACCTTGTAACGCATCGCGTCGACCGGTATCTGGACAGCCTTTTGAAAGAACACCATGTCACCCGGAAAAATGTCCGGGTTCACCGCAGCCGCGAGAAAGGTCCGGGAGGCACATTCGTCTACAAGCGCATCGAAGTCGACCTCCCCGGCAAGGAGACGGTCCTCCTTTTTAAGACGAAATTAAATCGCTATGTCCGGAAATTCCCCCAAGCCCTCCTGTTGACACGACGGGAGATTACGGGAGAGAAGGAACGGATGACCCTGAGCCTGCGAGTGGGGAAGACGATTGTCCGACGCATCGTACTGGTCCCTCTGAAGACGACGGCAACGACTGTAAAGGGTCCTTCGGGACCGCGGGTGGCGATCATCGTGGATGATATCGGTGAAAGCCTCGCCCCTCTGAACACCTTGATCGATCTTGATGTGGCGATCACTTTTTCCGTCCTGCCCGACCTGCGTCATTCCCTTCAGGCCGTCCGGATTATTGCCGACCACCATCGGGAATTGATGCTCCATCTGCCGATGGAGCCCATCGATTATCCGAAACACCGGCCCGGTGAGGATGCTCTGCTGGTGGGCATGGGGGAGAAGGAGATCCGGGAGCAGGTCCGGAAATTGCTGGATCAGTATCCTCAGATCGTTGGCGTGAACAATCATATGGGGTCGCGCTTTACCCAGGACCGGGACCGGATGGGATTTGTCCTGGAGGAAATCGAAAAACGGGATCTCTTTTTTGTGGACAGCTTGACTTCGAGTCACTCCGTCGCATACGGGGAGGCAAAGCGGTTGGGCGTTCCGACGGCAAAGCGGAACCTCTTCCTCGATCATGTTGTCAGTTCCGATGCCGTGGAAAAACAGATCGAACACTTGATCGATCTGGCGAAGGAAAAGGGTTCCGCAATTGCCATCTGCCATCCCCATGCCGTCACCCTGGAGGCCCTTCGCAATGCCCTGAAACAATTTCGTGACGCGGGGGTCGAGATTGTACCCGTTTCTGAGTTGATCGATCTCTCATAATTCGGTAGGTTATACCATGCTCTGTTTGGGGATTGAAACTTCCTGTGATGATACATCGGCTTCGGTTGTTGAGAAGGGTCGGAAAATCCGTTCCAACATCATCTCCTCACAGGTGGAAATTCACAGCAAGTACGGAGGAGTCGTTCCGGAACTGGCATCACGGCATCATGTCGAACAGGTGACCCAGGTCGTGGATGCCGCCCTTACGGAAGCCGGTGTCTCTCTGGAGCAGATCGATCTGATCGGCGCAACCTGCGGTCCCGGTCTCGTGGGCGCTTTGCTGGTCGGTCTCTCCTACGCCAAGGCGTTGGCTTTTGCCGGAGGGATTCCCTTCGTGGGGGTCCATCATATTGAGGGGCATATCCATGCTGTGACACTGGAGGAAGATGTTTCTTATCCCTACCTCTGCCTGGTGGTCTCCGGTGGACACACGGAACTGATCCATGTGAGGGCCTTCGGAGAGTACAGGGTTCTGGGGAAAACCCGGGATGATGCCGCCGGTGAGGCCTATGATAAAGTCGCCAAGATGATGGGATTGGAATATCCCGGCGGTCCCGTCATCGACCGCCTTGCGGATGACGGCAATCCGAAGTTTACCCGCTTTCCCCGTGCCATGCTGACCGATGGTTCCCTCGATTTCAGTTTCAGCGGATTGAAAACGGCGGTCCTGAATTTTCTCCTGAAAAACGGATGGGGTCCGGAAGGGGAGGGGGCCGAGGGGCTGCAGGAGCATTTGTGTGATGTTGCCGCATCCTTTCAGGAGGCCGTCATTGAGGTCCTGATCGCAAAAACGATCTCGGCCCTTCACCAGGAAGGGTTGGAACGCATCACCCTGGCGGGAGGAGTTGCAGCCAACAGAATGTTGCGGAGACGCCTGACCGAGGCCGCCGAGAAGGAGGGGGTTGCCTGTTTCCTGCCGTCCTCTACGCTTTGTACGGACAATGCCGCCATGATTGCCGCCGTTGCCTCCGCCTATTATGCAGAGGGGATGGAGGATGATCTGACCTTGAATGCCGTTGCCGGGCTTCCCCTGGGACATCGATTTCTACGGAAGTCTTAAATAGATTCGAAAGGGATTTCTTCTTTCCATGAAGATCGGTACGTTAAATATAGGGATGGGACTCATGATGGCACCGATGGCTGGTATCACAGGGCTCCCTTTCCGCAGGATCACACAGCGTTTTGGCGCCGATCTGGTCTGCACCGAGATGATCTCGGCGGCGGCTCTGTCACGTAATCCGAAGATCTGTGAACCCTATCTGCCGCATCCCGGGGATGTCCACCCGATTTCCGCCCAGCTATTCGGCGCCGATCCCGGGGAAATGGAAAAAGCTGCGGCGCTGTTGTCTGAAAGGGAGGTCGATCTCATCGACATCAATATGGGATGTCCCGTGAAGAAGGTGATCCGCTCCGGTTCGGGGGCCGCCCTGCTTCGGGACCTCGACCACGCCGCCAGGGTTGTACGGAGTGTGGTCCGTGCAACACCGTTGCCGGTGACCCTCAAATACCGTTCCGGTTGGGACCATGAGAGTCTCTGTGCCGAGGATGTGGCCCGGATGGCGGAAGACGAGGGGATCGCTGCCGTGATCCTCCATCCCCGCACAAAGACCCAGGGATTCGGCGGCCGGTCGGCATGGGCACATATCGGAAAGGTCAAAGGGGCGGTGACAATCCCGGTCATCGGGAACGGCGATATCAAAACTCCGGAGGATGCCGCCGATATGCTCCATCAGACCGGATGTGACGGAATCATGATCGGTCGTGCGGCATTGGGGGATCCCTGGATCTTTGACCGGATCCGCAACTATCTTCTGAACGGAGATGCTTCCCCCCGCCCGTCTCCGTCAGAGATCCATGCGGTCTTGCGGGACCATCTCTCCTGGGAAGTCGAACTTTCCGGTGAGTCCCGGGCCGTCTTTAAGATGCGAAAATTTGCATCCTGGTACTCCCGGGGGCTGCCGGCTTCAACGGGCTTCCGGGACCGGATTAATCATGTCCTGACCTATGAAGATTTCCTCGGGGAGATGGAATCCTTCTTTTTGGAGATGTGCGAAAGGAATTCGGTAACGCCCTCATGAGTTCTGTCGAGAAACGGAAAGACGATCTCTCTTTGGAGAAGGTGCGGGAATATTACGATAATATCCTTGCCGGTTTGGTCGACGGGATCGTCGTTGTGGACCCGGAATCACGGATTATGACCTTCAGCGCTTCCGCCGAGCAGATGACCGGTCTCAAAGCGCAAACCGTACAGGACCGGACGATCCAGGAGGTCTTTGCAGGCGAGAAAAAACTTCATCATTTGCTCGAGAAAACCCTGGCCACTGGAAGAGGACATACCGATTCCAGTTTTTCCTTCAAGACCTTCCGGGGGGCACACCGCGATCTCGGATTGACCACCTCCCCCCTCCTGGACCGTGACGGGAATCCCTTGGGGGTGGTGATCGTCTTTCGGGACCTGACCCGCATGAAATCACTGGAGGAGCGGGTCCGTCAAGGAGAGCGGCTCGCCTCTCTGGGGGTCCTGGCCGCAGGGATGGCCCACGAGATCAAAAATCCCCTGGGAGGGATCCGCGGCGCCACGCAACTGCTTCAGGAGGAACTTCCGCCGGAATCCTCCTGTACCGAATACACGGATGTCATGATTCGAGAGGTAGACCGGCTGAACAAGATTGTCGAAGGGCTCCTCGATTTCTCACGGCCCGCTCCACTTCATCTGCGGGCCATGAATGTCCATCAGGTGCTGGACCATGTGGCGGAGCTGGTGGAACTGGAGTATACGGGGAAGGCGATCGGTATTGTCCGGAAATACGACCCGAGTCTGCCGGAAATTCTGGGCGATCCCGACCAGTTGACTCAGGTTTTTCTTAATTTTTTCCGCAATGGAATGGACGCGATGGGCGGTACAGGGGAATTGACACTGACCACAGGGATCCTTCCCGGTTATCAGGTGCGAAGCGGCGATCCTGTGAAGCGCCGGATGATTTCCGTGGAGGTGAAAGACCGGGGCTGCGGTATCTCCCCGGAAGAGGTAAAGAAGATCTTTCTTCCATTTTACTCTGGAAAACCGGATGGCGTGGGCCTGGGGCTGGCGTTGTGCCACCGGATGATCGAAGAACATGGCGGCAAGATTGATATCATCAGCCGTCCTCGGGAGGGGACCTGTGTCCGTACGTCGCTGCCGATCGCTGTAGGTACGGAGTTGTAAGGTCCCGGTTGCTGAAACAGGGAAACTCCAGTGAGGGAAATATGATCGATAAGAAAATCATGGTCGTCGATGATGATGAGAGCATGCGTTGGGTCATCGGAAAGGCGCTTGAGAAGGAACACTATGAAGTCCTGACCGTAGAATCCGCCGAAGCCGCAATGAAGCTTTTGGAGACGGAGTCCTACCCCCTGATGATTCTTGATATCCGCATGCCCGGCATGAGCGGACTGGAATTCCTTCAGAAACTTCAGGATGGAGGCAGTTCACCCCTGGTGATCGTCATGACCGCCCAGGCCACTATGAACAATGCCGTCGATGCAATGAAGTGGGGGGCCTTCGATTATCTCACAAAGCCCTTCGACATGGAGGCGCTCAAGGTCATTGTTGGCAAGGCCTTCCATGTTCTGGAGCTGAACGACGAAGTCGAAACCTTGAAGGGGGAGATCCGGGACAAGTTCGAAGCCGATACGGTCGTCGGTGAGAGTGCCGTCATGCAGGAGATTTTCAAGACCATCGGCCGGGTCGCCGCGAGGGATGTGACGGTCCTGCTGACCGGAGAGAGCGGGACCGGCAAAGAGGTGCTGGCCCGGGCGCTCCATTATCACAGCCGGCGCTTCGGAAAACCTTTTGTGGCCGTCAATCTGGCAGCCATCCCCGATGACCTGATGGAGTCGGAACTCTTCGGCCATGAAAAGGGGTCCTTCACCGGGGCGACCTCCCGGAAGATCGGGAAATTCGAACAGGCCAACGGGGGGACCCTCTTCCTCGATGAAATCGGCGATCTGAAGATGAAACTCCAGACCAAACTTCTTCGTGTTCTCCAGGAAAAGGAAATCGAACGGGTTGGAGGGATGGGACCGATCCCGATGGATGTGCGCATCCTTGCGGCGACCAACAGCGACCTCCAGGAGAAGGTCAAGAAAGGTCTCTTCCGGGACGATCTGTTTTTCCGCCTCAATGTGGTGCCGATCCGGATCCCGCCGCTCCGGGAGCGCAAAGAGGATATCCCGCTGCTGCTGAAATTTTTCCTGGAAAAAGCACACCATGAACTTGGCACGGAGGTCACCGGTTACACGGAGGCAACACTGACCTGCCTGCTGCAATACTTCTGGCCGGGAAACGTCCGGGAATTGGAAAACCTCGTCAAACGGGCGGTGGTGATGTCGCGGGGACCGAATCTGACATCGGAATATATCTGCACCATCCTGCAGGACGGTACGACGCAGGACAAAACGGAGAAGAACAATTTTGATCTTCTCCTGCGCAACAACCTCTCCGACTTCGTTCAGAGAATGGTCCTGGCCGATGCGCAGGATATCCGCAAACTCGTTCTCGACCGGATCGAAATCCCTCTGATTGAAATGGTCATGAAGGAGGTCGGGGGGAACCAGATCAAAGCCGCCCGGCTTCTCGGGATCAACCGGAATACCCTGCGAAAAAAAATTCGGGATTATCACATCGATCCAAAGTCATTCCGGGCGGTTCCGAAGTGAGACAAAACTCCTGAAACCCAAAAAAATAAAGGGTTGATGGTACTTTTCCCCTTGACAAGTCCGGAATCCGTTGCTATTTTATTTTCCATCTACCACACTTAAGTCAACCATTTCCAAATAACATAAACATCTTTCAGAGGAGGACGTTTGATGACTAAAGCAAAGTTGATCGAGACGATGGCTTCAGAAGCAAAGATCAGCAAGGCCTCTGCCGGAAAGGCACTGGACTCCATGATCAAAAGTGTCACCAAGACCCTCAAGAAAGGGGATAAGGTCACCTTGGTCGGTTTTGGAAGTTTCTCTGTTGTCAAACGGAAAGCCCGGACGGGTCGTAACCCCAAGACCGGCGAAGCGATCAAGATCAAAGCCAAAAAGGTGCCGAAGTTCACTCCGGGAAAAGGCCTCCGCACCGCTCTCTAAAAGAGGCAGGAAAGTAAAGATCTATAATATTGGGACCGGAATCGAAGCGTTTAGACATTTTGAGGGGTCTCAATGCCGTGAATTTAATCGAATGAGGCAATGGTGATTTTCCATTGCCTCATTTTTGTCTTGACATGAACCGGCTAAATACATTAAATTTATACGGAATTTGTATAGATGAAGGCGGTTAGCTCAGTTGGTTAGAGCGCCACGTTGACATCGTGGAGGTCGCTGGTTCAACTCCAGTACCGCCTACCATACTTTTATCGTCACTCCGGGGAACATTTGTGAAATAAGTCGATACGGTTGCAGGGGCATCACAACGATTTTCATGGATGTGATGCCCTTTTTGTTTTTGAAAGCATTTTGTTCATGGCTGAAAAGATCAAAATCCAACTTGTAGACGGTCCTGCCGGCGAGTTTGATGCGGGAACGGACATTGCCACGGTATTAAAGACCCTGGCGCCTGATGACCGGAGCCGTCCCATCGGCGCACGGTGGAACGGAAAATCCGTTGACCTCAGTTTCCCCGTTCCCCAATCCGCTGAAGTGGCAGGCATCTCCCTCGACTCTCCGGAAGGGGAGGAGATCCTCCGACATACGGCAGCCCATATCATGGCTCAGGCAGTGAAAGAACTCTACCCCGGAACACAGGTGGCCATCGGACCGACGATCGAAAACGGGTTCTATTACGATTTCGATACCGATCGTCCCTTCACGCCGGAAGATCTGGGCAAGATCACCAAGCGGATCAAGGAAATCATCAAGAGAGCACTTCCCGTCGTTCGGAGTGAAATGCCCCGGGAGGAGGCTCTGACCCTATTTGCCGAGCGTCAGGAAAAATACAAGGTGGACCTGATCAACGATCTGGCCGATGAACAGACTGTTTCTCTCTACACGCAGGGGGATTACGTCGATCTCTGCCGGGGGCCCCATCTTCCGATGACCTCCCGGTTGCGTCATTTCAAACTCCTCAGTGTCGCTGGCGCCTATTGGCGGGGTGATGAAAAAAAACCGATGCTCCAGCGGATCTATGGAACGGCTTTTGCCCGGAAGGAAGATCTCAAGCATTACCTGAACATGCTGGAAGAGGCCAAAAAACGGGATCATCGGAAACTGGGTCGGCAACTGGAACTTTTCGAAATCAATGATACGGCAGGCGGCGGGTTGATTCTCTATCACCCCAAAGGGGCGCTGCTCCGCTGGATCCTGGAAGATTTTGAAAAGCAGGAGCACCTCAAACGGGGCTACCAGCCGGTCATCGGTCCACAGATTCTGAAAAGTGATACCTGGCGCATCTCGGGCCACTACGATTATTACAAAGAAAACATGTATTTTACCGAGATCGAAGGGAAAGAATACGGCATCAAGCCGATGAACTGTCCCGCCCACATGATGATCTACCAGTCCAAGACCCGCAGTTACCGTGACCTCCCGATCCGGTTCTTTGAACTGGGAACGGTGCACCGTCATGAAAAAACCGGCGTCTTGCACGGTCTCCTCCGGGTTCGTGGATTTACCCAGGATGACGCTCATATCTTTTGTCTGCCGGAACAGTTGACCGACGAGATTATCGGAGTCATCGACTTTATCAAGGAAGTCATGAATGTCTTTGGCTTCGAATATACCCTGGAGATCAGTACACGTCCCGAGAAGTCGATCGGGACCGATGAAGACTGGGAGCGGGCGACGCAGGCCCTTACCGATGCGCTCCTCCGCCATGACCTTCCTTACGAGATCAATGAAGGCGACGGCGCTTTTTACGGTCCGAAGATTGATGTCAAGATCCGGGATGCCATTGGACGGAGCTGGCAGTGTGCAACCATCCAGTGTGATTTCACCCTGCCGGAACGTTTCCAGTTGACCTATGTCGGTTCCGATGGTTCCGAACACCGGCCGGTGATGCTGCACCGGGTCATCCTCGGTTCCCTGGAACGATTCATGGCGGTACTCATTGAACATTATGCCGGGAAATTCCCCATGTGGCTTGCCCCGACACAAGCGGTCATCATCAACATTACGGATCAGCAGCTTGCCTATGCCGGAAAGGTGAAGGAACGTTTTGACGCCGCCGGGATTCGGACGGAACTGGATGGACGGAAAGAAAAGATGGGATACAAGATCCGGGAAGCGCAGATGAAGAAGATTCCCTACATGGTGATCGTCGGTGACCGGGAAATGGAATCATCCAGGATTTCCCTCCGTTCCCGGGATCGCGGAGATCTTGGAACCTGCGATGTTGAAGAAACCCTGCAAATGATCCGCACCGAAATCGACGAAAAACGTGGCAAAATGGAGACGGCAGAAAGCGGTGCATGAAATCCGCCGGGACGGTGTTCCCGGTCTAATCTGATGGGAGGTGGTTCTATAAAACGAAGAAGCCCTCGAGGCAAACAGCAGCGAAAAGAACGGATTAACGATGAGATTCGCGTTCCCGAAGTCCGGGTAGTAGATGAAGATGGATCGCAACTCGGCATTCTGTCTACAGCGGAAGCCCTCCGGATTGCTGAGGAAAAAGGGATGGATCTGGTAGAAGTCGCGCCCATGGCCAAACCGCCGGTCTGTCGTATTATGGATTATGGGAAATTTCAATATCAGAAGAGTAAGAAGGCCAATCTCGCCCGTAAGAAACAGCAGATCATCCATGTCAAAGAGGTTAAACTGAGGCCCAACACAGAGGAACATGATTTTGCTTTTAAGCTTCAACATGCCGAACGCTTTCTCATGGATGGGAACAAAGCCAAGATTACCGTTCGTTTTCGCGGCAGGGAAATGATGTATGCCGAGCGGAGCAAGCAAATGCTGGTCGATTTTGCCAAACGGCTCTCTGAGATCAGCGTCATTGAACTGATGCCGAAACGGGAAGGCCGGACGGTTGTAATGATCCTGGCGCCCAACGCAGCGGCCGCCGGCACCGGTCAGAAGAAGCCGCCTGTTGCCTCCGAGAAGAAACCGGTTCAGGAGAATCCGCCTGCGGCTGATTCATGATTTTCGTAACAATTCAGGCCGCCTCTCTTTTCCCGCATGACCTGAGCAGTTACAATTTTTCTAATAGAGGAGTACAAAGAAATGCCGAAGATCAAGACACACCGCGGTGCGGCAAAGAGATTCAAGAAAACCGCATCCGGGAAGATTAAACGGAACAAGGCTTATGCCAGTCATATCTTGACGACGAAATCGCGGAAACGCAAAAGGGGACTTCGAAAGTCCACGACGGCCGACAGTGCCAATCTCAAAGCGATTCGGATACTCATTCCCTACGTGTGAGGTATCCTTTCGCCCATTGTCGTGAATCAACCGTAAAGATCGTACCAGGAGGAAGCAGTCATGCCAAGAGTCAAAGGGGGTAATCAACGTCTTACCCGAAGGAAAAAGATTTTAAAACAGGCGAAGGGTTTCTATGGAGCTCGTAAAAACCTGTTCCGCACCGCCATCGATGCGGTGGATCACTCCATGCAGGCAGCCTATATCGGGCGAAAACTCCGGAAGCGGGATTTCCGGTCCCTCTGGATCGTTCGGATCAACGCCGCCGCCCGGGAACAAGGGATTTCCTATAGCCGATTGATCCAGGGGCTGAAAAATGCCCAGGTCGGAATCAACCGCAAAATGATGGCGGAACTGGCCGTCCACCATCCTCAGGATTTTGCTCGACTGGCAGAGATTGCCAAGAGCAATCTTGCGCCCCAATCCTGATGCTTCGGTTTTCATAGGCCCTGCAGTAGGTTCTCCTGCGGATGATGCACCCTGTACTGAAGGGTGTACGATACGCCGTGTACCTCGCACGTTTTGATCCTTGACGCCCTCGGCGGTAGAAATAACAAAAGAATCTTTGGGCCAAATGGTTTCAGCCCCATCTCAGACCGGGCTTACTCACCCTCGACCTGTGAAAGGTCTGTTTGCACGCCTCACAGCGGACAAAGTGATATGTCTGAACTGATTAAAAATCTAAAAGCCATCGAGTCGGATACGGAAAATCAACTCCGACAGGCATCCTCCCTGACAGAGGTGCAGGAGAGTAAAGTCCGCATCCTGGGCAAGAAGGGGGAGCTGACGAAGCTCCTTGCCGGGATGAAGGGTTTGTCTCCCGCCGAGCGCCCTGTTGTCGGGAAGGCGGTGAACGAGGTCAAGCAGAGACTGAACCGTTCTTTTGACCGACGTATTGAAGAGATCGAGCATCAGGAACAGGATCGGCGCCTTCGTGAGGAACGACTTGACATTACCCTCCCCGGACGTCCCCGACATCGTGGCGGTCTCCACCCGATTACACGGACCTTTCAGAAAATCGAAACCATTTTCACGGGACTCGGTTTTCAGGTAGCTGAAGGACCGGAAATTGAAGAAGATTTTTATAATTTCGAGGCCCTGAATATTTCAAAGGACCATCCGGCGCGGGACATGCAGGACACCTTTTATATCGCCGAGGAGGTCCTGCTCCGAACCCATACCTCTCCCGTCCAGATTCGCACTATGAAGAAACAGGCTCCGCCGGTCCGGATTATTGCCCCCGGAAAGGTTTACCGCTGTGATGCCGATGTCTCCCACACCCCGATGTTTCACCAGGTAGAAGGGTTGATGGTAGACCGCGGGATCCGCTTCGGCGATCTCAAGGGGATCCTGGAGATCTTTCTGCACCGGATGTTTGGAGAAGATGTGGGGATCCGCTTCCGGCCGAGTTATTTCCCTTTTACGGAACCTTCCGCCGAAATAGACATTGCCTGCGTGATCTGCAACGGCAAGGGATGCCGCGTCTGCAAGAATTCCGGATGGCTGGAAATCCTCGGTGCAGGGATGGTCGACCCCGAGGTCTTCCGCAGTGTCGATTACGATCCGGAAGAGGTTTCGGGGTTTGCCTTCGGCATGGGGGTGGAACGGATTGCCATGCTCTGTTACCGGATCGACGATATCCGGCTCTTTTTTGAAAACGATCTGCAATTCCTTTCTCAATTCTAAATGAGAATTACCAATGCTGATCAGCCTTAACTGGTTAAAAGATTTTATCGACTTTGAAGAGTCTCCGGGGGAACTTGCCGAACACCTGACCATGGCCGGTCTGGAGGTGGAATCGGTTCAATCTCTGTCGGAAGGATTCGACCATCTGGTCGTCGGCCACATACTCCAAAAGGCCCCTCATCCCGACTCCGACCACCTGACGCTCTGCCGGGTCGATGTGGGAAATAAAGAACTCCAGATTATCTGCGGTGCCGCCAATCATCAACAGGGCGACAAGGTGATCGTTGCTCTTCCGGGCGCCCGTCTTCCTAACGGCATGGAGATCGTTCCCACAAAGCTCCGGGGTATGGAATCCTTCGGGATGATCTGTTCCGAAAAAGAGATGGGCCTCTCCGAGGAAGCTGCCGGCGTGATGATTCTCCCCGATGAGACCGTTGTCGGAACACCCGCGGCGGACGTGCTGGGACGGAACGATATCCTACTCGAAATCGATCTGACACCAAACCGTCCTGATTGCCTCAGTCATTTTGGTGTGGCAAGGGAGATTGCCGCCTGGACAGGCAGTTCCCTGAAGAATCCCTTGGTCAAGATGGAAGAAAAGGAACCGAAGGCTTCGACGCTGACCTCCGTTCAGGTTCACGAACCAAATCTTTGTCCCCGTTATACCTGCCGCGTCATTGAGAATGTCTCCATCGGTCCCTCGCCGGATTGGATGCAGGAGCGTCTTCGTGCAGTGGGTTTCCGGCCGATCAACAATGTCGTCGATATCACCAACTACGTTCTTATGGAGTTGGGCCATCCACTCCATGCCTTTGACTATGATCTTTTGAGTGGAAACCGGATTGAGGTTCGTCGGGCAACGGAGGGGGAAAAGACGCGCACCCTGGATGATGTGGAGCGAACTCTTGATTCCGAAATGCTGTTGATTTGCGATGCGGAAAAACCGGTTGCCATTGCCGGTGTCATGGGCGGCGGCAACAGCGAGGTCAACAACGGGACCCGGCGGATCCTTCTGGAAGCGGCCTGTTTCCAGCCGGCCTCGGTCCGGAGAACGGCGAAACGACTGGGACTCCATTCGGAGTCGTCTCATCGTTTCGAGCGGGGAACCGATATTGAAGGATTGGTAACGGCCCTGGATCGTGCCGCCTCCCTGATCCAGTCTCTGGCCGGAGGCACTGTCGCGAAGGGACGAGTCGATGTTTACCCGGTGCCTTTCCAGAAAAGGGTGATTCCCCTCCGTGTTGCAAAGGTCAACGAACTGCTCGGAATTTCTCTTTCCCTGAAGGAGACATCTCAAATCCTGGAAAGTCTCCAGTTGATCGTAGAACACCATGAGAAGGAAACCCTTCAGGTCGGCATTCCGACCTTCCGGGTCGATCTGGAACGCGAAATCGATCTCATCGAGGAAATTGCCCGGATCTATGGCTACAACCGTATCCCGAGTACCCGCGTGACGGCAACCCTTGAACCGGGAGGAACAACAAGGAACCGACAGTTGTCGATGCAGGTCCGTCAGGCCCTGATCGCAGAAGGTTTTTTTGAGACCATCCACTACAGTTTCCACAACCCCGACGATCTTGAGCTTCTCGGCGTGGAAGAAGGTGATCCCCTGCGCGATCCGATCGGGATTCAGAATCCCCTGAGCCGGGATCAAAGCATTATGCGGACCACGTTGCTCCCCGGTCTGCTTCATAATCTCAAACAGAACTTGAAACGTTCCAGCTCCGATGTGCGTCTTTTTGAGGTGGGGCGGATCTATGAAAAAAGCAACGATTCCCCGGCCCGGGAAAGAGACCGCCTTGCCGGGGTGGTTTCCGGACTGGAAGTTCTGCCGGACTGGGACAGGAAAGAGCGGGAGATCGATTTTTTCGACGTCAAGGCCATCCTGGAACGCCTCATGAGCGGATTTGGTATTTCTCCCCTGCAGTGGGTTGCTCTGGATACGCTCCCTTTTCTCCATCCCGGGAAAAGTGCATGGCTCAAGCACGATGGTACGTCTCTCGGTTTCCTGGGGGAATTGCACCCGGAAGTGATGAAACGTTTTGATCTGTCACAGCGGCCCCTCTATTTTGATATTGATCTTGAAGCAACCTTTCAGGTTGCTTCGGAAGAAGTCCTCTACCGTCAGGCGATTCGTTTCCCTGCCGTGGAACGGGACATCGCTCTGGTGGTTTCCGATACTCTTTCCGCCGGATCGATTGACGCAACAATCCGGCAAGTCGCACCGGAGCTCATTCGTGATGTACGCCTTTTTGATCTCTACCGGGGAAAGCCGATCCCCGCCGACAAGAAAAGTCTTGCCTTCTCTATTCGCTTTCAGGCCGAAGACCGTACCTTGACGGACAAGGAGATTAACGGGGTCCGCGACAGGATCGTGGAAAAACTGAAGGAAGAATTCGGTGCGGCCTTGCGCGATTAGAGGCATGAAAATATCAGAGCTCGAAGCAACTGTAGCGAAAACCTTCGTAAAGGATAGATATGGTTCCAACGGTTGAATGGAAAGAAGGGAAGGTTCGGCTCATTGATCAGACCCGGCTTCCCCGGGAAGTCGTCTATATTGACTATACGGATTACCGTGAGGTGACCGGAGCGATCCGGGATCTCGTGGTTCGTGGCGCACCTGCTATTGGAGTGACTGCGGCCATGGGAGTTGCCCTGGGTGCTCAGGAGATCCCTGGAGAGCAACAGGAGGAATTCCTTGCCCGCCTGCAACCGGTCTGTGAGCACCTGGCGTCGGCCCGTCCCACGGCGGTCAATCTCTTCTGGGCCATTGAAAGGATGCGGCAGTTTGCCGCCTCGCAGAAGGAACTCTCCGTACCCGATTTAAAGAAGGCCCTTATCGAGGAAGCGGTCCGGATGGGGGAGGAGGACATTGCCGTCAATCGCGCTATGGGCGCCTTTGGTGCGGAATTCGTCGGAGATCAAGCAACCATCCTGACACACTGCAATGCCGGATCGCTTGCCACGGCCGGTTACGGCACGGCCCTGGGGGTGATCTATGCCGCCCGGGAGCAGGGGAAACAGGTCCGGGTCTTTGCAGACGAAACACGTCCCATTCTTCAGGGGGCCCGGCTCACCGCCTGGGAACTGATGGAAGAAGGGGTCGATGTCACCCTGATTACCGATAATATGGCCGGCCATTTCATGCAGAAGGGAAGGATCGACCTGGTTGTGGTCGGAACGGACCGGACCGTGGCCAACGGCGATGTGGCCAACAAGATCGGGACCTATTCCGTGGCCGTTCTCGCCAGGGAGCATGGGATTCCCTTCTATGTGGCGGCACCGACTTCCACGATCGACTTTTCCATTCCCACAGGCGATGGGATTCCTATCGAAGAGCGGAATCCTCGTGAAGTGACCCGGATCTGTAATCAATTGGAGATTGCACCGGAGGGGGTCAAGGTGGAAAGCCCGGCCTTTGATGTGACCCCGGCACGCTACATAACGGCCATCATCACGGAGAAGGGGGCCTTTCGACCCGAGGATCTGCATAAACTGAACGACCCGAAGGCCGATCCGGAGAGCTTCCGCCTTCGTCCCTCCGATCGATAGGGGAGGGGAGACAACCTTCCTGCACGGTTCTTCTCCTTCGCTATTCCCGAATCACCGTTACCCATAGCTTCCGTTTGCCCCATTCCACGGCATCCTGGTGGGATTTAAAAAACACATCGATGTGATCCCCCTGGATCGCCCGCCCCTTGTCGTGAACGACGCCCCAGCCATATCCCGGAACATGCATCCGTGTGCCGTAGGGATATCGCCGGATATCGGCTGCAATGATCCCTTTCTTCGCACGCGTCCCGTCTGCAGTAATGCCTACTTTTTTGCGTTTTCCCTTGCTCGGACCGCTGGCATAGACCGGTGGGCCGATACAGCACTGTCGTCTCCACTCACAGCATTTCCGGCATGCGCAATAGGCCGTGACGGTCATGAGGATGCGTTCTTTTTTTGCCCCCCAGCCGGGAGGCAGAAGACAACAGGCCAGGTTCTGGGTGAGGAAGAAGAAAAGGAATAAAAGAAAAACCGCCCTCTTTGCGGGAGGGCGGTTCCAGAGTATCAAAGGACTGCGGGCTGATCCGTGGTAGACCACTTCAGACGAAAAGTTTTCGGATCAAAGACGTACGATTTTTGACCCCGACCTTGTCGAAGATATGTTTCAAGTGTACCTTAACGGTATGTTCACTGATGAACATCCGTTCCCCGATCTCCATGTTGCTGAAACCTTGAAAGATCAGTGTCACCAGCTCTTTTTCCCGTTTGGAAAGTCCGTGACGAATCGCAAAGGTGTCAGGGTCGAAGGGGAGATTCTTCAAGGGGACCTGGGTCATAACCAATGTGTAATCATTTCCCCGGGGATCTTTTGGATCTCTTTCCAGCGACATGATCAGCATCTGCAGTGTATGACCGTCGGGCAGGGTCCACTCCGTCTCCGTCCGGTTGGATCGTTTTCGTCTCCGTGCCACCAGGGTCGTCGCATAAAGGTTTTTCAACAGCTTGATGACCGAGGGATGCAGTCCATAAGGCGGTTTCGTCCGTGTCCGTGTCCCCGTACTGTAGCGGGAAAAGATCGCCTGGGCACCGGGGTTCATGTAGAGCGGCGTGCCTTCCGCATCAAAGAGCATCATGGCCGGCGGTGCTTCATTGCAGGCCTGCTCGAAAACCCTCCGCTCTTCTTTCATCTGACGGAAGGCATCATCATAGGCCATCTTGTCCCGAATCGAGGCACGTACCCAGGCCAGCAGTTCCGCTTCCTGAATCGGGCGGGTGAGATACTTGTCCGCTCCCCCGTTCAGGCCCGAGACGATGTCGTCGGTAGAGGTCCGCTCCGCGGTAAAGAGGATCACCGGGATATGGGATGTTTTCGGGTTCTTTTTGAGCCGTTTGCACAATTCAATCCCGTTTACCTCGGGCATGTTCACATCGAGAATCACAAGATCGACGTTGTTTTTCTTCAGGATCTTGTTCGTCTCTTTCGGGTTCTGCGTTGCATGGACGTAATATCCGTTCAATTCCAGGATGGTTTTGGAAAGGAGCAGATTGTCCTGAATGTCATCGACTACCAAGATTTCGTTCATAATTCTTCCTCACAAAAGTCTAGAGTAAATTCAATGGAACCTTTCTTTCGGGCAACACCCAGCGTCCCCTTCATCAATTTGATGTAAAAGTCGGCCAGGTGCAAAGCAAACTTTGTTTTTCCCGGGACCCTGCTGCCGGCGTCCCAGACCAGCAATTCCTCAGAATCCATCATTCCCCGGCCGAGGAACTGGATCCCGATCCGAAAATCCTGCGGAGACGATGCCTGCCCCTGGTTCCGGATCTTCCCCAGGGAGACGCGGATCTCCCGAGGCTGCAAGAGCTCTTCACCTTCGTGGATGATCTGCATCAGGCTCATATGTAATTTCTGCTCGTCGCCTTTGATTCGATAAGTCCCTTTCGATGGCCGATAGACCAGGGGAGGGGCCTCTGCCGGCCGGCTTTCCCCGATCCGTTCCATCGTAGAGGTAAGCAGGGCATTCAATGACAGCGATGCCGACCGGAGCCGTTGTTCATGACGAATCACTTTCGTGTAGTCAATCAGTTGATCGAGCGTCGAGAGCAGGAGGTTGCCTCTTTTCAGGATAATCCCGAGTTGTTTCTGCTGCTCCGCATTCAGCTTGCCGACCCGTTTGCTCAACAGGATCTCTGAAAATCCAATGATCGTGTTCAAGGGTGAACGGAGGTCATGCGAAAGGGTGGAGATGATCGCATCCGTTTCCGGAAGTTCTTCCCAATCAGACCGCATGGGTGCGCCAGCCTTCGGAAAAGAAACTTCGTAGATATTTTCTGCGAATCCACATGAGGTTTTCACGTTCCCGCTCAGTCCTTAATCATCCTGACGTCCAATTCTGCCAGCAGATGCGGCTGTTATTGTAACCGCCAACACCTTGGCAACATTACAAATATAGCACTTTTACGCGATTCCCACAACAGAGGAACCTAATTATTTTGGGATGAAAAATGCCGCAATTTAACACTTTAGATAAACCTTTTAGAAACAATGGGGTAACATACAACACCTCAAGTTGAATGTAAAGACATATTTTGGATTCTTCAGGGCGTTATTCTGTGAGGAGGAGGGGAGTGAGGTTCTCTTTCAGACCTTTTGCCGAAGCGAAATGGAGTGCCTGAAAACCAAGTTTCCTCGCCGCCTCCACATGAATCTCCATATCATCGATAAAGATCGAACGGGATGCATTGACACCGGTTCGTTCGAGGGCTGCATGAAAGATCTCCTTTTCCGGTTTGCAGAATCCGATCCGGTAGGAGAGAAAAACCTCTTCGAAGGAATCGAGGATGTCATAGTGCCGGGCAATATATTCAAAATGGAGTGGGTTGGTGTTGGATATAATGAAGAGCCGTGTATGGCCGGCCAGGGCACGGATGATCTCTTCCACCTCCGGTTTGGAGGTGAAAATACCATTCCAGAGTGTGACGAATTCTTCATAGGATTCAGTGTAGGAGAAGTGTTGACGAAGCTGGTTATAAAACTCTTCGGGAGTGAGTTTGCCGGTATCGAAGGCCCGGTTTGTCCCCTGAAGGGGGTGGAAGAGCCAGTCGGATAGGGCGTGCTCATCCGGTACTTTTCCGGGAGTGCATGAGGAAAAAAGTTTTACGATGGCCGGGAGATAATCGAAATCAACAATTACCCGGCCCAGATCAAAGAAGACGGCTTCAACAGGTCCTGTTATCATGATCGAGTACTATACACAATCTTCATCTGCCGGGCAATCGATAGAT
>CAYQVN010000003.1:0-13446 GCA_964420895.1 uncultured Nitrospirota bacterium
ATGCCAAGTTCGCCTGTGATGGCCGTAACGATTCCCCCCTTTGCCGTACCGTCCAACTTGGTGAGGACAATTCCGGTAACTCCAATGGTCTCATGAAAAATCCGGGCCTGCGAGAGGGCGTTCTGCCCGGTGGTAGCATCGAGGACCAGAAGAATTTCATGGGGGGCGCCGGGCACAACCTTTGCCATGACCCGCTTCATCTTCTTCAACTCTTCCATCAGGTTGATCTTGGTATGGAGTCTGCCTGCCGTATCTGCAATGACAACGGGGATCTGGCGGGATTCGGCCGCCTTGAGGGCATCGAAGACCACAGCAGAGGGATCGGCGCCGCTCTGATGACGAACCACTTCCGCCCCGACCCGTTCCCCCCAGATCTCCAGCTGCTCGGTTGCTGCCGCACGGAAGGTATCCCCGGCAGCCAGCAGCACACCTTCCCCTGCCTGGGTAAAACGATGGGCGAGTTTGCCGATGGTTGTCGTCTTGCCGACCCCGTTTACGCCGACCATCATAATCACATAGGGGCCGTTCTCCGGACGGTTCAGGGCATAGCCGTTTCCTGCAAGAACGGCGGCCAGGTCCTCCCGGATGCACTCCTTGATGATTTGAGGGTCCTTCAGCTCTTTCCGACCGATCCGCTCCCGGATCTTTTCGATCAACGCCAGGGCATTTCCGACGCCGATATCGGATTCGACGAGGATCTCTTCCAGCTCTTCCAGGGTATCGGCATCGATTTTCTTCCCCACCGAAAATAGCCGGTCGATCCGGCCGATCAAACCCTCCCGTGTACGGGAAAGGCCGGCACGGAGCCGTTGCAAGAAGGAGGGTGCAGCAGATGTTTCGGCAACTTCCGGCTCCGCCTCTTCTTCAATGAGTGGAACTTCCTCGGCTGTCTCCTCCAGTGTATCGAGAACTTCGCTCTCTTCTTCCCTCTCCTCCGGAGCGAGAATCTCCTCAAGGGACAATTCCCCTTCTTCGTGCTGCTGGACTTCCTCGACCTCCGGAAGAGGAGCCGTAGGGACTTCTTCCAGAAGATCGGTGGCGTCCGGTTCCTCCGCAAGGTTTACAGCAACCTCTTCCACCTGCACGTCGACCTCAGCAATCGTGGATCCGCTGATCTCCTCCTCGACGATGACCACGTCCGTTGGAGCAGGCGCCTGAAGATCCTCCTCCTCTTTGTGCTGTTCCTCCCGGTAGGACTCCGCCCATGCCGTGATCTCATCGACCCTTTGATCTTTCTTTTTTCGTTTAAAAAATGCCATTGTTCTTTATCGCATCCTTTCTTATATCATCGTTGGGCACCTTGTCGGAAGGCCTTCCACTTGGATCACGACCGGCTCAGCCCCTCTTGTTGGATCACTTCCAGGATCTCGGCCTCCCGCATCCGCATTCGCTCATCTTCGCTTGCAGAGATCTCATGATCATACCCGAGGAGATGGAGCGCGCCATGGATCAACAGACGGGTCATCT
Organism: uncultured Nitrospirota bacterium; assembly: GCA_964420895.1. Classification (GTDB taxonomy): domain Bacteria; phylum CG2-30-53-67; class CG2-30-53-67; order CG2-30-53-67; family CG2-30-53-67; genus JAADIO01. The sequence continues at coordinate 1,468 of CAYQVN010000003.1, forward strand.
CCCTCTCGAAGGAATGACCGTAGGTTTCCGCTTGACGGAGGGCGCACTCAACGGAGATCACGATATCCCCCCACATTTCCGGTGACGGATCGGGGGAATCTCCCTCGTTCAAGGCAAAGGAGAGAACATCGGTGGGCCGATCCAGGCCCCGGTAATCCCGGTTGAGTTTTCGGATCGTCGGGTCATCGACCAGCAGGAGGCTGACCTCGCCGTCTTTACGGACGATTTCGAAGACTTTTTTCAAGACCGATGTCGCCAGTTCCCCGGGGTCCTTTGGCATCGATCCCTGCCGGCTGAGCTGGATTTTCATCCTTGCGGCTTCCCCCATTCTCGTCCGTCAATTTTACGGAAGGATAATCGATCCTGTGGTGATGGATGCTCGTCAGGATCGGCAGCAGGCTCCGTTTGATCTTCCGGAGATCCTTCAGGGTCAGGTCGCATTCATCGAGCTGACCGTCAATATAGATCCGCTCCAGGATTTTGTTCACCATCCCCTCCAGCCGCGACGGATTGGGGCCGGCAAGGACCCGTGAGGCCGCCTCGACGGCATCGGTAATCATGACGATCGCCGCCTCCTTCGTCTGCGGTTTGGGACCGGGATAACGAAAATCCTCTTCCCTGACGGCATGAATGGAAGGGTTCTCCTGGTCCTTGGCTTTCTGGAAGAAGAAGGTGATCAGGCTCGATCCGTGATGCTGGCGAATGATATCGAGAATGGCCGGCGGGAGCTTGTTCTCTCTTGCCAGCTCCACACCATCCTTAATGTGAGAGATCAGGATCAAAGCGCTCATACTCGGCGTTAATTTATCGTGCCGGTTCTCCAGATTAATCTGGTTCTCCACGAAATACTCCGCCTTTTGAATCTTGCCGATATCATGATAGAGAGAACTGACCCGGGTCAGGAGAGGATTCGCCCCTACCGCTTCGGCTGCTTCTTCGGCCAGGTTCCCCACCATCAGGGAATGCTGATAGGTCCCCGGTGCGTGGACGAGAAGGTCCTTGAGAACACGCTGATTGGTATCGGAAAGCTCCAGCAGACGGATGTCCGTTGTGATCTTGAAGATACTTTCCAGCAGCGGAACGAGCCAGGAGACCAGGACGGAAACAAGGAGGCCGCCGAAAAATGCAAAGATGGCATCATCCATCCCCCGGGCCAAGGTCAGATCGTTGTGGAGAATCGAGATCGACAAGGCCGTCAGAATATTCGTTCCCCCCACAATCATTCCACCCCGCAAAAGAGCACTCCGCCTTCGGCAGTTCTGCACCGTCAGAGCGGCGATCACATTTCCCACCAGGGCGTAGAGGGTAAAGGAGAGATCTTCATGGATCATCATGCCGGAAAGAATACTGATCATGAGGATCGGAAAGATGAAGATCCGGATCTCGAAGAGAACGCCGATCAACATACCGCAGAAGGCAAAGGGAATCCCGAAGAGAACGGAGGAGGGCTCCACAAATTCCAGATTCGCCATCACGATCTGGGCAATCCAGTAGAAGGCCTTGATCAACCCGAGGGAGCCGACGATAATCAGGCCGAGGAGGGTCAATTTCTGCAGGTCTTGCGAGATCGGTTGCTTAAAACGATTGATATAGATCAGGAAGATTCCGAGCAGGATGGCGTTAAAGAAGGCAAGCCCGAAAAAGGTCTGAATCAGATTGCTCTCTTTCTGCGTCGCATTGAGGGCATTGAGTTTCACCATGTGGTGTTCCGAAATTCTCTCCCCTTCCCGGACGATCATCTCCCCCTTCTGGATTTTGAAGTAGACCGTCTTGACGGCATCCCGTTCCTTTGCCTTACGCAGTTCCGTTTCATTCTTGTTGAAGGTCAGGTTAGGGACAATCAGAAGGGAGGCCACTGCTTTAACGGTCTTTGCCGTATCTCGGGGAAGAGACGCGAAGAAAGAATCAGAATATTCCGCAACACTGTCACGGGCTGACTTTAAGTCCAGAAAAACATCGATATCGGAGATGTTTTTTTCGAAGTCCTCACCCACCCCCTTTATCAAGATCCCCTTGTCCGCCTCTTTGAGGAGGAGATCGGGGCTGCTGACCACGCCCCGGTTCATCACCATTTTCACCAGCAGGTTGACCGCCGAGGCAAGATCGGGCGAGAATTCTTCCCGGTCGAGGATCTGCATCGTCTTTTTAGGCAGCTTGATCTGCAGGATCTCTTCAAAGTTCAGGTGTCCCTCTTCCAGCAAATCCTTTTCCGAGCGCGGCGGCTCTTCTTCGGCAGGAGGCGTACTGCCCGGCTGTTTCCGGGCCAGTTCTTTCTCCAGGCCCTCGTTATCCGCACGAAGACGTTTCCCTACGTAATAGCGGTTCATCAGGGTGAAGGCATCCTGAATTTCCTTGCCCAATCGCGCCACGATGGCCAGATCAAAATCATAGACCGACAGGGTATCTTCCATGACCTGGCGGCGTTTCTCCTCCGTCGCTTTCAGATCAGGGACATCCAGATCCTGAGGCGCCTTGATGTTTTTCGGACTGATGGAGCCGATCTGATACCGGGAGGAAAGGAACTCGATATCGGGCAGAAGGAGAAAGCTGAGGGCCACCACAATACTGCACACCAGGAATCCCTTCAGGAACCGGGGTGTCTTGTAAAAAGGGACCCCCTCCACCCGAAAACCATCCTGAAAGGATTGTTTGAACATTTCCCGCCAGAGTTGGATCCGCTCGGAGAGGGTTTTACTTTTTTTACGACTTTCCTTTCCGTTACTCATCGGCATCGCTCATTTCTTTTCCGTCTCTTTTTCATGTTTCTCATAGGCCCGGATAATGTCCTGTACAAGCTTGTGGCGGATGACATCTTTATGCGAGAAAAGAGAAATCCGGATCCCCGAAATCCCCTTTAGAATCTCTTTGGCGTGGATCAGACCGGAGCGTTTTTCCTTTGGTAGATCGACTTGGGTAATATCTCCCGTCAGCACCACCCGGGAATTGAAACCCAGTCGGGTCAGAAACATCTTCATCTGCTCCCGGGTCGTGTTCTGTCCCTCATCGAGGATAATAAAGGAATCGTTCAACGTCCGGCCGCGCATGTAGGCCAACGGTGCGATCTCAATCGTCCCCCGTTCGATCAGCCGGTTTGCCCGGTCGGGGTCCATCATATCGTACAACGCATCATAGAGGGGACGCAAATAGGGATGAATCTTCTGATAAAGATCACCGGGAAGAAAACCGAGGTGCTCTCCCGCCTCCACCGCCGGGCGGGTCAGGATAATCCGCCCCACCTCCTGATTGGATAAAGCGGAGACGGCCATGGCCATCGCCAGGTAGGTCTTGCCCGTTCCCGCCGGTCCGATCCCGAGGACCACATCATAACGCTGGATCGCTTCAATATACCTGCGTTGGGCCGGGGTCTTGGGGAGGATCACCTTCTTGCGGGAGGGAACACGAATTCCTCCGCTGAGAAGTTCCGTCAACACCACCCCACCATGGTCGGCCAGTGCACGGATGGCAAAGCCCATATCCTCGGCCTGAATCGTCCCGTTGGAAAGGGAACGGTTTAGCTCCTCCAGCGCGTTTTTGGCCTGATCCACCCTTCCCGACTCCCCACGGAGCTCCATCTTTTTGCCCCGGGCGGAAATCCGGATCTTGAAAAGTTTTTCAATCAGATCGAGATTCTCGTCATTGCGCCCGTAAAGAAGGGGCATATTGGCCGGGTCGACACTCAAAAGGGCCTGCCCACGTTTTTCCGTCAAATCAACTCCCTGTAAAATTCAACCCTATTATATCTTTGGGAATAAGGGGTTACAAGGGAAAACATTCAGTGTATTATGTACTCCAAACCATCCAGTCATCCATTGAAGTCGCTGTTTCCCTGTTCCGACCCGGCAGAACAAACGGGAGCACACTGTTTTGGGGACATTTCCCCTTGACAAAACCAAAAAATTTCCTTGCCTTGCCGATGGTGGAAATAGATGGTAAAATAATAGCAATTACAGTGACTTACATTAAGGGAAAAATTCATGGTATCGGAGCGGGATCTCCAGATCAATGAGAAGAATTACAAGAGGACCCGGTTGGTCCTCGATGTCCTGCGCCGATTCCTGAAGGTCAATATCAAGCTTCATAACCTCGAGGATCAGTTCCATCAGGGAGACATCTTCCTTTTTAACCACTTCGCCCGTTTCGAGACCTTTATTCCCCAATATCTGATCTATGACCACACGGGCTCCATGTGCCGCTCGCTGGCGGCACCGGAACTCTTCAATGATGATACCTTTGGAAACTATCTGGCCGGGATCGGCGCGATCCCGACCGATCTGGAGAACGTCATCCATTTCATGGCCTGCGAGATCAATCGAGGATACAAGGCGGTGATTTTCCCGGAAGGGGCAATGATCAAAAACCGTCGGGTCCTGGGACCGAAAGGACGCTTCCGCATCTATTCCCGGGAAAAGGGGAAATACCGGAAGCCCCATACCGGCGCCGCCGTGATCGCCCTCTATGCCCAGCAGATCCGGGATCTATTTCGACTGGCCTACGAACGGAAGAATCATCCCAGGATGCAAGAGATCGCTGCAATGCTCCATACCGAAGATATCGGGCAGGCCCTGAAAATCGCCTCCGAACCGGTCCGGATTGTCCCGGCCAACATCACCTTCTACCCCCTGCGAGGCGATGAAAACTTTTTGACCAAGGTGGCGGAACGTCTCGGAAAGATCACCAATGAAAGAATGGAAGAGGAACTGATCGTCGAAGGGAATATTCTTTTCAAGGACACGGATATGGACATCCATCTGGGAAAGCCGATCGAGATCCCGGACTACTTCAAACGATCCGATGTCACCTTGCTGCGTACACGATACTTTGTCGATGAAAGACGTATTCTCAAGAGCGCCTCCTCCCGGCTTCTGACACGGATGGAAATGATCCGCACGGAAATCCTCTCCGAACGGATCATGGTCGATTACATGCAATCGATCTATTCCCTGATTACCGTCAACATCGGGCACCTTTGCGCAGAACTGATCTTTGAGTTGCTCCAGCATTACAAACAGTGTGAGGTCTCCAGAGACTTCTTCGACCAGGCCCTCTACATGACGATCAAGAAAGTCCAGGAATCGGAGCAGGTTTTTCTGCACCGCAGCCTGCTAAACCCGGATCGTTATGACTCCCTTCTCTCGAACAGTAATCGGGACATCCGGGACATCCTGTTGCAGGCAGGCGCCGCCGGCCTGATCCGGATCCAGGATGGCCGGTACTGCTTTTTACCGGCCCTGGAGGAAAAATACGATTTCGATGAAATCCGGATCAAAAACTTCCTGAAGGTCCGCTATAACGAAGTGCGGCCCATTCCCGCTATTCAGAATGCGATCCGGGAGGTATTGACCCATTTTGATAAGCTCAAGCAACCGCGATCCTGGGCGGAGATGCTTCATGACGATGACCTGCGCAGTCATGAACGAGACCACGACATATTCTGTGCGAAGAAATACGACGAGATCAACCGGCAGGAAACGAAAACGCTCCCCAGCGCCCCTTTCTTCTTCCTCCCCACCGATCGAGAGTCACAGCAGATCGGCGTCCTGTTGATCCATGGATTTACCGCATCCCCTGCTGAGACACGTCCTCTCGGTGAATTCCTCGCATCCCAGGGCTTTACGGTCTACGGCGTCCGTCTGAAGGGACACGGGACTTCCCCCTGTGATCTCGATTTTCGCACACTGAACCAGTGGTACCGCTCCACCCTTCGGGGATGGGATGCCCTGCAAAAGGTCTGTGAAAAGATCATAGTCGTCGGATTCTCCATGGGGGGGAATCTGGCGCTCATGCTGGCGGAAGAAAAAGGAAACGCTGTGGACGGCCTGGTAACGATCTCCACCCCGCTGAAGATCCGGGACAAGAACATCTTTTTCGCCGGTCTCGTTCATCGGATAAATCAACTGGTCGGTGCCCTCCCCTACCTCGACGGCATCAAGCGTTTCACGCGAGGAGATCCGGAGAATCCGGAGATTAATTACCAGAACATTCCCATCAGTGCCCTCAGGGAATTCCAGCATACCATGGAAAGAACGGTAGAAGTACTGCCGGAAGTCTATTGCCCTGCTTTGATCATCCAGGGAAAAGAGGACCCGACGGTCGATCCCGTCAGTGCGAAGATGATCTACGAGGGGATCGCCTCCCGGGAAAAGAGGCTTGTCATGGTGGAAGCGGACCGCCATGTCATCATCCTGGACAAAGGTTCCACCGTCCACCGGGAAGTGCTGCAATTTCTCAACGGCTTTGCCGGGACACCCCGCCCTGCAGATTCACAGGCAGCGCCGTCAGAATATTCGGAAATGACCGGATCTCATTAAGAGTCTCCCCTGAAACCGGTGCATCTATGCAGAGCAGGGTAATCGCCTTCTCGCCCGCTGCATCCCGGCCGTTGTACATCCGGGCGATATTGATTCCGTATCGGCCCAGCGCTTCCCCCACATCGGCGATCACGCCGGGCCGGTCCCGGTTGAAAATGACGAGAAAGTTACCCTCCGGTACAGCCTCCAGATCAAATCCGTCGATCTGGACAATCCGCGGGATACGGTCATCAAAAAGAGTACCGGAGACTTCCCCTGCCTCACGATCGGTTTTTACCTTCACCGTCACCAGTTTCCGGTAATTCGGGCTGGTACTTTTCCGCATCTCCGATATCCGGATTCCCCGCTCCTCGGCAAGACTCCGGGCATTGACACGATTCACCCGGTCACCGACAAGGGAATGCAAAAGTCCCGTCAGGATCGCCTGGGTCAATGCAGACATGGCCGGCAGCCCATCTTCCCCGGCGCGTTCAACGATGACCTCCTGAATCCCGTAAGGGTGGAGCTGGCTGACGAACTGTCCCAGCGCCTCCCCCAGATCGAACCAGAGGAGATCACCCGGTGCGCTTGTCCGTTCTCCGCCGGGAAGGTTGACGGCGTGGGAGATCACTCCCTTTTCCAGGAAATCCGTAACGGATCTCGCAATCTCCATGGATCCACCACTGAGGGCTTCTTCCGTATACGCGGAAAGCTCGGGGGTGCAAATCACCCGATCGGAAAGATAGAGGGGATGCTCTTCAATCGGTTCCTCCCGGTGAAGATCGAGAGCAAAACCTTGCACATGCTCTTTGATCAGTGCATCGTAAAGCGCGGTTTCATCGATGAGTTCCGAGGTGGAACAATTCACCAGCAGCACCCCGCGCTTCATCCGCGAAATGGCACCCTTCCCGATGAACCTTCTCGTCTCGTCATTGAGCGGAACGTGGAGGGTAATTACATCGGCAGCCGACAGCAGTTCCGACAGTGAAACCGGCCGGTATCCCTGCCGCCCGATCGTATCGGCCGCCAGATAAGGATCGCAGACGACCACCTCCATTTCCAACCCGGCGGCCCGGGCCGCCACAAGAGAGCCGACGGCCCCGAAGCCGATCACACCGAGGACCTTCTTCCGGAGTTCTCTTCCTTTTAACGGCTGCCGCTCCCAACGCCCCTTTTTCGCGATCCTATCGGCTCTCGTGGTCTTCCGGGCCAACCCGAAGATCAGCGACAGGGCGTGCTCAGCAACGGAGACGGTCACACTCTCCGGGGCGTTCAGCACCAGCACTCCTTTTCGGGTGGCCGCATCCAGGTCGAGGGCAGGTCGACCGATCCCCAGCAGACCGATCACCCGAAGACGTTCTCCCGCCGCAATCACTTCACGACTGACGGGGGCACGTGTGCCGGCAACCAGGGCATCGGCCTCCACGATTTTCTGCTGTATATTTTCCGCTGTACACTCAGATGACGGCAAAACCTCGACTTGGGCCACACCATTCAGCAGTGCGAGACCTGCCGGATCGAGGGTTGCAGCTACCAGGATCTTCATCGCCCCTCCTTTTCTTTAGGTTCTTCACTCTATCAGTTGACAGCAAAATGTCAACGGTGAATCATCCCGAAATGAGGGACCGCACAGCCTGCCTTCCATTCGAGATCAAGACTCCCCTTGAATTCCGCCGGGACATTGGATACTATTAAGGAAAATCATCGATTGGCTCCATCGGAGGCATGGGGATTCGTGAACGGAACTTTCTTCAATTTATAAGGTGCAAATGGCCCTTCAATTCAACTGCTCCCATGAGCCCACCATCGGCGTTGAAGTCGAAATGCAGATCGTGGACTTGAAAACAAGGCACCTTGCCTCAAGGATCATGGATATCCTTGACCGGGTCCCGAAGTCTCTACAGGAAAGGATCAAGCCGGAATTCATTCAGTCCACCCTGGAAGTGAACACCGAGATCTGCAACAACCTGGAAGAGGTGGAAGCCAACCTCCGGGAATTCTTTGCACTCACCCGCAAGATCGCGGGAGAGCAGGGTCTCGGTCTGCTTTGTGCTTCCACCCATCCCATTTCATCATGGAAGGATCAGATTGTTACCCCCGACCCACGGTATCAACGTCTGCAGGAAGAGTTCCAGATCCTGGGGCGGCGCCTGAACATCTGTGGTTTTCATGTACACATCGGGATTACCGACGGGGACAAGGCAACTGCAATTCTCAATATCCTCCGGGGATATCTTCCCCATCTGCTGGCCCTTTCGACCAGTTCTCCTTTCTGGTGCGGATACAATACCGGTTTGTACTCTTCCCGAATCAACATCTTTCAAGTTCTCCCCACAGCGGGGCTGCCGCCCCGGATCAAGAACTGGGATGAATTCGAGAAACTTGTGGAGATCCTGATCTCCACCCGTACGATCGAATCCACCCGGGAGATCTGGTGGGAGGCACGTCCCCATCCGACCTTCGGCACGGTCGAGGTCCGCGTCTGTGATTCCCCCTCGACGATAGAGGATATGCTGGTCCTGACCGCGTTGGTACAGACCCTGGTCGTCTGGCTTTGCAACCTCTATGATCGAAAGGAACTTCCCGAGATTCCCCTGCGCCAACTGGTGGAGGAGAACCGATGGCAGGCGGCGCGGCACGGATTCAACGGTGATTTTATCGATTATACAACCCACAAGACGATCCCCATCCGTCGGGCAGTGACAAACCTTTTAAAACGGCTTCACGATACGGCCAAAACCTTGGGGACCCTCCCCTATCTGAAACAGGTAGACCGGATTTTCTCACAGGGGACCAGTGCACATGATCAACTCCGGGTTTTCGAAGAAACCGGCAGCCTCCCATCGGTTGTAGATGATTTAATGGAGAAGTTGAAACCATGATCACCATCGAAGAGATTAAAAAAAAGGTCTATGCCATCGGGGAGGAGCTGGTCGCACTTCGCAGACACTTGCATCAACATCCCGAACTCGGCAACAAAGAGATTCAGACGTCCACCCTCCTTCGCGATCGCCTTGCGGGGATGGATCTTGAGGTGGAAACGGGGATTGCCGTGACCGGTGTTACGGCACTGCTCCGCGGTGCATCTCCGGGAAGAACGATCGGCATCCGGGCCGACATGGATGCCCTGCCGATCCAGGACATGAAAGAAACCTCCTATCGCTCCGAGGTCCCCGGTGTGATGCATGCCTGCGGGCATGACCTCCATATGGCCACCCTCGTTGGCGCGGCCCAAGTCCTATCTCAATATCGTGACCAGCTGAAGGGGAACGTAAAATTCATCTTTCAACCCTGTGAGGAACGTGTCCTGGGGGCAGACCGCATGATCCGGGCCGGTGTCCTTGAGAACCCTCCCGTTTCCGTGATGCTCGGCTTCCACAGTTTCCCCCTCCTGCCCACAGGTGTTATCGGGATCAAGCAGGGAGTGATGATGGCCTCGGCGGACCTCTTCTCGATCCATCTCTACGGGAAGACCGGTCATGCCGCCAAGCCCCATCTGGCCGTCGATGCCATTTCCATCGCCGTCATGGTCATCCATGCTCTGCATCTGATTGTGAGCAGCCGGATCGACCCGGTCCACCCGGCGGTGGTCTCCATCGGCATGATCCGCGGTGGATCTGCGGAAAATATCATCTGCGATCACGTCGAGTTGCGCGGTACGATCCGTGCCACCTCCAATAAAACCCGGGAACTGATCTTGGAAAAGATCGAAAAAAAGGTCCGGGGAATCACGGAAAGCATGGGGGGACGTTACCGTCTCAACGTCGACCGGGGATCTCCTCCGCTTAATAATCATCCGGTGATCACCCGGATTGTGGAGGAGAGCGCGTCCGAGATCCTCGGGCCGGATCGCGTACAATCCCTGGAAGAGCCGTCTCTCGGTGGCGAAGACTTCTCTTCGTACATTGAAAAAGTCCCCGGAACGTACTTTCGAATCGGGACAGGGAATCCGGCCAAAGATACCTGCCATTACCTGCACAGCGATCTCTTTGACGTGGACGAGGCGGCCATTCCCGAAGCGGTCAAGGTACTCTGCTGGTCGGCGCTGCGTCTGCTCCATTCTACTGATCTGGAGGAAAACGGTCTTTGAAGGGGCCAGCCAAAGGGGTCATTGCCGCCGGTCATGAAGCGACAGCACGGGCGGGAGCTTCGATCCTTCGCCGGGGGGGTAACGCCGTCGACGCAGTGGTGGCTGCCGCCTTTACGTCCTTCATGTCGGAATTGACATTGACCTCCGCCGGCGGGGGTGGTTTTATAAACCTCTATCTCCGGGAACGTCATGAAGCGCGTCTTTATGATTTCTTCGTGAACATGCCCGGTCTCGGCAATCCCCATCGTCCCACGGAAAAGGATTTCTTCCCCGTTAATGTCAATTTCGGCACGACCCATCAGGAGTTCCATGTCGGTCCCGCTTCGGTTGCCGTCCCGGGCAGCATCGCCGGTCTCTTCGAAGCCCATCGCAGCTACGGAACGCTGCCCATGGAAGACGTGCTGCAGCCGGCGATACAACTCTCCCGTCAGGGACTTGTGGTCAACCGGCACCAAGCCTATTTTATCGCCCTCCTCGAACCGATTCTTACACTCACGGATACGGGCAAGAGCTACTTCGCGCCCCGTGGGAAACTGTTGCAGGAAGGAGATCTTCTGCTCCTGCCGGATTTTGCAGATACCCTGGAGGCCCTTTCCAGGGAAGGCCCCGCTCTCTTTTATGAAGGCGCTCTTGCGGACAGATTACTCACGGCATGCCCCGATGACGGCTTTCTCCTCACCGGAGAAGACCTGCGTTCCTACCGGGTCAAGGTACGCTCCCCCCTGGTTTTTGATTACCGGGACTACACAATCGTCACCAATCCACCACCCTCCACAGGGGGTGCATTAATTGCCCTCTGCCTTAAGATCCTGGAGGAGGTGGATCTTCCTTCCGCTTCCAGCCGGAGTGCTGACGTGCTGAATGCCCTCATCGGCGCCATGCAGATCACCAATGCCATCCGGGAATTAAGTGAAAATCTACCGGAGGAACGGTCGGAAGAATTCCCGGTTTTTCTCAGACCGAAAAGGATTGCGGAATACCGGCTTCAACTTTATCGCCTTCTCAAGGGAGAAATGCCCCGCCCGGAGGGACCGGATCTTTCCGGCGGGAGTTCCAGTACCACCCATATCAGCGTCCTGGATAAATTCGGGAATGCCGCCTCCATGACGGCATCCAACGGTGAGGGGTCGGGGATCTTCATCCCCGGCACCGGCATCATGCTCAACAACATGTTAGGGGAAGAGGACCTGAATCCCGGCGGGTTCCATCAACACACACCGGGTCGACGGGTATCATCCATGATGGCCCCCACCATCATCCTGAAGGGAGAGGAACCTGTAGCGGTCCTCGGAAGCGGCGGAAGCAACCGGATCCGTTCCGCCATTGTCCAGTCGATTCTCAACCTCATCGACTTCAAGATGGAGATCCAGGAGGTTGTCGATGCCCCGCGAATTCATTGGGAGCAGGGGGTGCTGAATCAGGAACCGGGGATTGAGGCGCAGATTGCCCCCCACCTCTGCGATCCGGTGAAACGAATTCTCTGGAAGGAAACAAATCTCTATTTCGGAGGGGTACATGCCGTGACCCGGATAACGGATTCAGGAGAGCCGGCAGGAGCAGGTGACCATCGGAGAGGCGGTGTGTCAATTACCGTTTAAACGG
>CAYQVN010000003.1:13546-29028 GCA_964420895.1 uncultured Nitrospirota bacterium
GGCATAGTCACCTCAAACAAAAAGCCCCGGCAAAGGGCAGAAATACTTTCTACCCGAATACCAGGGCTGGAGAATCGTATCAAGTGGGGCGAAAAAAAACTTACGTAAACAAATTGATCTGCGCGTCACTCGCAATATCCAGATAGGAAGCCGCGCCGACAAACTCGATCCCGTCGATAAAATCACTCTGTTCGAAACCGAAAAGTTCCACCGTCATCTGACAGGCCATCATCTTCACTCCGGCATCCATGCACAGACTCCGAAGCTCCGCGATGGTCGCCACACCGTTATTGGCGATCGTCTTTTTCATGAGGGTCGTAGCAACAGTCTCGTAACCGGGAATGTTGGCCTGAATGATGTTGGGAATATTCCAGTTGATATTTCGGAACCACTTGGGGCCCATGGGCATCTTCATCGGCATGGCCGGGTTTCCGAGAGGGCTGACCTGTGCCGAAATTTCCTTTTTCAGGAGGGTCAGTCCGTAAAAGGTGAAGAAAATGGTCACATCAAAATCGAGTGAAGCGGCGGTGGAGCCGAGGATAAAAGGCGGATAGGCCCAATCAAGCGTCCCCTTTGTTGCAATGATTGTCATCTTTGTACCCATACGAATCTCCTCCTTGCGGTCGAACGTTTGTCGTTCGCCTACGGTTAAGGTTTTCCCCGGCAAAGGGGGCCTGCGGTACACCCTTTGACGCTCGATCCCCCCCGATGACCTCTAAGGGAATGTTCCCTCGGGCTCATATGTCATCGACCAAGGTGAATCGAAGATGCAAAGATATTATGGAAGGATAAACTTACCAGAAAGAAAACAAAAAGGAAAGAAAAAAATGACGCACGATTCAGGGCATATTGATCCCTCTCTGAACTTCCTGAATAAACATCGTCTGAAGCTGTTTCATTCGTGTTCCCACAATCCCGGCGATGTTCCGCATGAGGAGAAACCCGAAGTCCCTGTCATCCCGGCAGATATTGAGGAGAGAATCACCATTCATGGAAAGGGCCTTGATCGATTTTCGGCAGACGCCTGTAAGGGTATAGCGATGCGGCGAGACCACCGCCGACCAGCCTACGGAGTCTCCTTTTCCCTTCGAGTCAATGGTCAGCTCGCTTTCCACCCCACCGATCTTGAACTGGAAATTGAGGTCCAGGATGCCTTCCTGGATGACGTAAAGGGAATCCGCATTCTCTCCTTCACGGAAAATTCGTGTGCCGGGCACAAAAGTCACCTCTTCAGTAATCAGCAAGATCTTCTCCAGGTTCAGCGCTGAAATGTCTCGAAAAAGCTTGTTGCCCAAAAGTTCGTCTGCCGTCGCCATGAGTTCCTCCTGTCCGTCAATATCGGAAATCTCCCCACGAGTGCGGGGAGGATAGTTTTGCGGGGCCGTCCTCCTCCCCTCAATGGGAAGAATCCACCGGATGCCCGCTCTCCTCCTGCTCCCGTCCGGCGCCGTGTCCAAAAATCCGGGCGGTCTCATCGGTCAATAAACCACAGGATATGTAATTCACTACCCAGAGAAGAATGGCCACAATGGGAATCGCAACGAAGGCAATCCCACTTCCCGGACCCGTTGATTCGTTCAGCTGATGCGCGCTGTAGATCAGATAGAAAAACCAGCCGAAAAAACTCAGGATAAAGAGATTAAACGAAAAGACCATTGCGATTTGCACCATGAGTACGGATTTACGTGGAACTTTTTCCATAATGATTCCCTCCCTGACGATTAATTTTTGGCAGCGCCGATCCGTATCTCATCCCCGTTCCCATGGATGACCATCTCGGTTTTCTGCAACAGGACCGGTTGGTAAAGGTAATTGACGTAGGCCTTGACCCGTAGTTCCTCCTTCGGTGTAACGAGGAACTTGAACTCCACTGTCCGGTTTTCGCCCGGCAACAGCCGGTTGTCATCAAGAACCCGCCCCGGTTTCAAAAAAAGGCCGGCATCATCGGCAAACTCCTCCCCGCTTGCCTCTTCCACCAGCCGTTTGCGAAAGACCTTCGACTGGGTCAGGATGCCGCCCTGACCGGCCGATTGCACATCACAGATCAGCGCCAGACTCCGGGAGGGCATCCCTGTAGGGATACGGTGTCCACTGCCGGCATTCCGGATCCGAACCCGGACGGTCAAATTGCCGCCATCAAGATCCACTTGTTCCACCCGAACCTGCACATCTCCCGGAGACTCCCGGAGATTCTTCTCCTCACCGGGGATTACATCCGCGGCGATTACTTTGCCGAGTCTGACCATCCGGTGATCCCGGGGAGCGCCTTGTTTAGATGCCATGTGGCACTCCTGACAAGGGGTGTTGTCCCGGGCAAAGGGACCCGCCTTCCACTCCGAATAAGTCCCCAGGAGGGTCACCCCGTTTTTAGCGGTATATTCGTGGCAGGTGGCGCAAAATTCAGATTGCCGGAGTGCATCGGGAATCCGACGGTCATGAAAGGAACGCCCCCGCCGCCAGTCGGTCCCCTTGAGCATTTCCAGATTCAGAAAGAAAGGATCCTCATGGTCCCCAAGATCCACACTTCGCACGGAATGACAAAAGTCGCAGGTGACGCCCTCGGCAGTGATGGGCAGATTTTTCTCGTAATCACGAGTCTGCAAGGTCGTCGGGGCATGACAGCGCATACAGAGTTTCTTCGCCTTCTCACCGGAGGCGAGATAGGCCAGGGCCAAAGCGGTTTCAAAGATTGGATCATCCACGGAATGGGCATGCATCGATTCTTTCCACATGGCATAGATCTTTGGATGGCATTCGCTACAGACCTTGGCCGGGATAAAGGCATTCCGATAGGGTGAATTCCCGGAAGGCAGATCCTCCCCATTACACTTCTCCACCAAAAACAGGAAAACCAGGAATAACAATATGGAGAGGCGGGTTAATGAAATCACTTTCACCTCAATCCTTGACGGCTTTGCAAAAAGCCCCTCTACACTTCTATCAACCGGTTACCTTATTCCAATGATGCAACGGTTATGCCATTCGGGACGATCCGGCAAGAAATATTTCAATACACTGATTTTCAAAGGGTTTTAGCAATTACTACTTCATGGTTCGGGATGACCGGAATCCGGACAGTGACCGATTTTGAGATACAGGTCTGATCCTTTGTCTTTTCAAAGAGATAGAATGATTTCATTATTCTTTCTCCCGCGGAGTGTATGAAAACCGGCCACTTTCCACAGCCCTCATTCGTGCCGGATTCTCGCTGAGCTGAAACGCATGAATCAGGCAGGAAATCAAGATGTTACATCCCCAACACTCATCATCTGAAAGACGAGGCCCTCATTGGCACATCTTTTGCTTTTCCAATGAATCAACAGAAAAAAACGATCCATAACCACGAGGAGCCCTGGATGATGAATAAAATATGGATTGTCTATATTTCCTCACTTTTACTCTTCTCCTCTTTTCTGTTCCTCTTCACCGGAACAGGCTACGCGATCGACCAGCCGATCCAGTACAACCATTACAAGCACACGCAGGAATTGGAACTGGAGTGCGTGACCTGCCACATCGGCGTGCAGGATAGGGTCCGGGCGACCCTCCCCAGTGTCGAAATCTGCATCGGCTGTCACGAGGAGGCCGTTACCGACAGTCCTGAAGAGGAAAAAATCCGGGAATACTATTCACGGGGGGAAGAGATTCCCTGGCAGCGACTTTTTCGCGTACCGGCACATGTCTTCTTCTCCCACCGTCGCCATGTCACGGTTGCCGGACTCGACTGCACGAAATGTCACGGGGATATGGCGATGCACAAGACGCCGCCCCGCAAAGCGCCGATGAAGATTTCCATGAACTACTGCCTCTCCTGTCACCGGCAGTTGCAAGCGAAAAGGGATTGCGTTTCCTGCCATCGTTGAATAAGCGAGGGAAAACAAACATGAAAAGAAGAGAATTCATCAAGCTCTTAGGCGGCACCACCACCTTCACCCTGGCATATGGATACGGTCTCTTTCCGCCCCCCGAGGGGTTTGGAAAGGCGGAAGCGCTCAAAATCGGGGAAGAGAATATTTTCCTTCATCCTCCCGAAGAGAAATGGGTTCCCTCCGTTTGTCGGCAATGTCAGGGCGGTTGCGGTATCCTGGTCCGGACGATTGGTGACCGGGCCGTAAAGATCGATGGCAACCCTCTCCATCCGATTAATCGTGGAAGGCTGTGCGCCCGGGGACAGGCCGGACTGCAGCTGCTCTACAACCCGGACCGGATTCAAGGTCCCCTGGCCCGGAAAGGGGAACGGGGGGAAGATGCGTGGGAATCGATTACCTGGGACGAAGCCCTGGCGACTCTGGAAGAAAAATTGAAAACTTTGCGCAGCAAAAAACAGCCGGAATCACTCGTTATGCTCTCCGGGTCACGTCAGGGATTGGCCGGGATGGCCACATCACGTTTTATGGAAGCCTACGGTTCTCCCAACCTGATCACTCTTCAAAACGATCGGTCCCGGGGCCTCATCCCGGCGATAGAACTCATGCAGGGGTCTCAGGCCGGCATCACCTACGACATCGAAGATGCGAATTACATCCTCTCCTTCAACAGCGGACTCCTCGAAGACCACTGGTCTCCGGTACAGCTCTACCAGGCCTATGGAAAATTTCGAAGAGGGCGAAAGGAATTTCGGGGCAAACTGGTTCAGGTGGAGACGAGACTCTCCGTTACCGGCGCCAAGGCCGATCAGTGGCTCCCTGTCAACCCCGGCACGGAAGGGATTCTGGCCATGGGGATTGCCTCGGCTCTGATCATCGAAAAACGCTATGATGAACAATTTCTCCGGGAGAAAACCTTCGGTTTCGAGGACTGGACGGATTCGAAAGGAATCCTCCACCCGGGTTTCAAATCCCTCGTAATCCAGGAATACCCCCTGGAACAGGTGGAAAAAACGACGGGGGTTCCCCGGGATACGATCACCCGGATCGCCCGTGAGTTTGCCAACCTCGGCCCGGCCATCGCCATCGGGAACGATGCCTCCGGTGTGGGGAATCCGGGGATTTATAACCGGATGGCGATTCATGCCTTGAATGCACTGGTCGGGAATTTTCAGAAAGACGGTGGCATCCGTTCCAATGCGAAAGCGCCGGACATCTCCTTCGAACCGTACACCCGAGATGCCATTGCAAAGCAGGGGCTTTCCAAATTACGGATCGACGGGAAGGGACAAGGGCGATATTCCCTGGCCGGAGACCTTCCGGAAAATCTCCCGGACCATATTCTGGAGCATCCTTCCGATCCTGTGGAGATCCTCCTCCTGCATCACGCAAACGCCCTCTACGACAGCACGGAGCCGAAACGGCTACAGGCTGCCCTCAAAGAGGTCCCCTTCATTGCCAGTTTCTCCTCCTTCATGGATGAGACGACCCAATACGCCGATCTGATCCTCCCCGACTCCACCTATCTGGAAAAATGGGATCTCGATAGCACCTATACGCTCAAAGGAAATCCGGTGGTCAACGTTAGCCGGCCCGTCCTGCCTCCGGTCTTCGACACGCGGGACACGGCTGAAGTCCTGTCCGAGGTTTCCAAAAAACTGGGCGGGAGTCTCGCGCAAGCCTTTCCCGCTCCGAATACGGAAGCACTCATTCAGACATCCGTTAAGAGACTCCACCGAGCCGGGCATGGGGAGCCCTTCGGAGCGCCACTGGAAGAACTCTGGACCAAACTGCTGGAACAGAGCGGATGGAAGATCCGGAACAAGGAGGCATTCGATAGCTTCTGGTCGACTCTGCAGGAACGGGGCGGCTGGTGGGACCCGGTGTACTACCCCTATGAGTGGAGCCGGGTTTTCAGTACGCCCTCCGGCCGCTTTGAATTCTTCAGCCTGACGGTCAAGAAATATATTGAGGGCCTCCGGTCCATGGAAAAGGACCTCGCCCTGGAAGCGATGCCGCAGGCGGCGAACATGAAACGTGCCGATGCAGGCAGTCTGCCCCATGGCGATGCCGGGAAATCCGAAGGGAACGAAAATCTCTACAACTTCGAGATCCATCCTTATGTCATCCCCATTCTCAGCAGTCTGCACGATACCAACCAACCCTGGCTGCAGGACATTACCGGTTTCCATGTCTATCAGAGTTGGCATACCTGGGTGGAAATCAACCCGGAGACCGCCCAGGAACAGGGCATCGAGAATGGAGCGTGGGTTACCGTGGAGTCTCCCCGGGGAAAGATTCACGCCCGGGCGCGTCACTTCAAAGGAGCGATGCCCCATGTGATCAATCTCCCGGTAGGACTGGGCCACAAAACCGGCGGGCGCTGGACGGCAGGGATCGGAGAGAATGTCCTCCGCCTTCTGCAGACAAAACAGGAACCGGTATCGGGAAAGATCCGTTTTGCTCGATCCCGTGCACGCATCATGAATGGTAAAAGCTGATCCACGACATCCGTCGATCAGAAAAAGGAGAACGTATCATGGCAAAATGGGGCATGGTCATTGATCTGGACAAGTGCACGGCCTGCCAGGCCTGTGTTGTCGCCTGCCAGGCGGAAAACAATATCCCGAACCCAAACCCCAAAACCGCAGCCAAGGGGCGCAACATCCACTGGCTGGAGATGATTCCCTTTATCGAAGAAGAATACCCCCATACCCGAATGCGCCTCCTCCCTCGCCCCTGCATGCACTGCGAGAATCCCCCCTGCATCAAGGTCTGTCCTGTCGGGGCCACCCAGATCAGTTCGGAAGGGATCGTCGGACAGATCAATGCCCGATGCATCGGATGCCGTTACTGTACCACCGCCTGCCCCTATACCGTAAAATCCTTCAACTGGTTCAAGCCCACCTGGCCGAAAGGAATGGAACGCTATCTCAATCCTGATGTCACCGTTCGCTACAACGGTGTCGTGGAAAAGTGCACCTTCTGCCATCATCGCTTGCAGAAGGCACGGGACAAAGCACGTTTTGAGGGAAGAGAACTGGGGCCCGACGACTACATCCCCGCCTGTGTTCAGACCTGTCCGGCCGAGGCGATGTATTTCGGTGATCTCGACAATCCCAAATCGAAGGTCGCCGTGTTGGCAAGAAGCAAACGGTCTTTCCGGCTGATGGAAGACCTGGGGACCCGTCCAAAAGTCATCTACTTAAGCGAAGGAGTCTGAAATGGATCTGGCGAAGGCCTTTGAACAGGATGAAGAGATGCTCTTGAAGCCGATTCAGGTTTCCCACCGTAATTTTTACATCACGGTGGCGCTTCTTTCCGCCGTTGTAGCTTGGGCCTTTGTCGCCTATTATCATCAGTTACGGAACGGCTTGGGGGTCACAGGGTTGAACCGCCCCGTCTATTGGGGGTTCTATATCACGAACTTCGTCTTCTTCATCGGCATCAGTCATGCCGGGACCTTGATCTCCGCCATCCTCCGGATCGCACAGGCGGAATGGCGCCGTTCGATTACCCGCTCCGCCGAGGTGATCACCGTCATGGTCATCTTCTTCGGGGTTGCCAGTATCCTCATGGATCTGGGACGTCCCGATCGAATCATGAATATCATCAAGTTCGGACGTTTTGAGTCTCCGCTGCTCTGGGACGTGACCAGTATCACGATCTATCTTACCGGCAGTACGGTTTATCTATATCTGCCCCTGATCCCCGACATCGCCCTGATGCGGGACAAGGTGGAGAAGCGGAAGTGGCTCTACACGGTCCTGGCCCTCGGCTGGCGGGGGACACCAAACCAGTGGCACCGTCTGGAGAAGTCGATTGCCGTCATGGCGATCCTCGTCATCCCCGTCGCAATCTCCGTTCATACGGTGGTCTCCTTCGTCTTCGCCATGACCGTCCAACCCATGTGGCACTCGGCAATCTTTGGTCCCTATTTCGTCGTCGGGGCCATCTATTCCGGCATTGCCGCCCTGATCGTCGCCATGGCCCTGATCCGCTGGGTCTATCACCTGGAGAACTATCTCAAAGACGTCCACTTCCAGAACCTGGGGATGTTGCTCTTTGTCATGACCCTGCTCTGGAGCTACTTCACCTTCTCCGAATACCTGACGACCTTCTACGGGGCCGAACCGACCCATATGCAGGTCTTCTGGTCCAAGTTCACCGGGGAATACAGTCATGAATTCTGGGGCATGGTGATCTGCTGCCTGGTCATCCCCGTCATCTTTCTGAGCAACCGGAGGATGCGGACGATGAAAGGGATGGTTTTCTCCTCACTGGCAATTACCATGGGGATGTGGTTGGAGCGGTTCATCATCGTCGTGCCGACCCTGGCCAACCCCCGCCTCCCCTACGAGCGGGGGATCTATCACCCCAGTTGGGTCGAACTTTCTCTGCTGGCCGGCTGTTTTGCCTTCTTTATTCTCCTCTATGTTCTGTTCACCAAATTCTTCCCCATCGTCTCAATCTGGGAGATCAAGGCAGGGAGACAACACGCCGTATCAGAGGTGGCTGCACGGATCAAGACCTACCTCCCCGGCAGCCAGCCGACAGCGGCCGATGAAACGGATGAAAGGGATGCCGGCACTCCGGCCATCCCGAAGGCGGAACCCTTTATCGGGAGTCCTTGATAAACACTCTGTAAGGAGGGGCGCATTATGAAACGCAAAGAACATACTCCGGCGCAAAGGAACATTTGCTCAACCCTGTTCTTTCTCCTTTTGTTTGTCTTCTGCGGAGGGCTCTTTTTTACACCCAATGTCGGAAGCGCCATCGAACGTGATGTCTCCTTCATCTTTCCTGCGGATGCCAGCCGGGGTTGGAAGCTCTTCCTTTCCAAAAATTGCATCCACTGTCATTCCATCTGGGGACAGGGCGATGGATCAATCGGTCCCGACCTGGGGCGGATCCACATCAGCCTCCTCTCGGAAGGACAGATCGCCACAAATATCGTGAACCACCTTCCCACCATGTGGGAAAAGATGCAGGAAGAAAGCATACGATATGAAGGGATTGATGAAAAGGAGATGGGTGACCTCTTTTCTTTCCTCTATTTCATTCGTTATGTTGATGAACCGGGCGACCCGGTGAAGGGTAAATCGCTGCTGGCGACAAAGAATTGCACGACCTGCCACTCGATCCTGGGACAAGGCGGATCGGTCGGGCCGGACCTGACCCGCTGGGGAGTCTACATCAACCCCATCGTGTGGGCACAGAAGATGTGGGTCCATGCCCCCCGGATGGAAGAGGAGATGCAGAAAAAGAAGATGTCCTGGCCGATCCTGAATGCCAAAGACATGGTCAATCTCGTCGCCTATATCCAGAGCATCGGCGGCAAGATCCAGGAAGAGCATCACCTGGAACCGGGATCTCCTGTGGAAGGTCGCAAGCTTTTCAAGGAGAAGAACTGCAACGACTGTCATGCCGTCGAAGGAGAAAACCGGGATGTTGGGCCGGATTTCGGAAAGATCGAATTTCCCCGTACCCTTGCGGGCATGGCCGCCCTCATGTGGAATCATTCACCGGAAATGATGAAGATGATGAAAGTCCGCCGGATTTCCCGAAAGGATATCAACCCCCAGGAAATGGCCGATATCATCGCTTACCTCTTTGCCGTTCGCTATTTCGATCCTCCCGGTGATTCAGCCCGGGGCGAAAAGGCCTTCGAAGAAAAGAATTGCGTGATCTGCCATACCGTCGGTTCCGGCGGTCGGGCCGGCACGATCGGACCCAACCTGGGACGGCTCTCGAAGACCACGGTCATCACCCTGACACAGTCGATCTGGAATCACGGACCCCAGATGATGAAAAAGATGCGGGATTACGGCTTCTCCTGGCCGGTCCTCCACGGCTCGGACATCAATGATATTGTCACTTATCTGCAATCGGTGAATGTGAAATAGGATTTCGCTACAACTTTTGCACGCTCTGAAAAAAGACGCCCCCGATTCACGGGGGCGTCTTTAATTGCGGAATCAGCTTTTGTCCTGTTCATCCTGTCTGAAAGATTTGTGTCTTTCCTTTCTCACCCAACTCATTGACTTTTTTCATATTTTTCGGTATAAACAATACATGAACGTGAACAAGATCTTTCCCCGTCTGAGTATCCGCACCAAGCTCATTGTCGCATTTCTCGGAATCGGCCTGATTCCGGTCTTCATCCTCGGGACCATCAATCTTCTGACAAACACACAGGCCCTGAAACATCGTGCCATCACAGAGGTCCACGCCACTCTGACGGCAAGGGCGGAGCGAATCCGGGACGCCCTCCGCCATGCGGAGAAGGATCTCCGTCTCCTCAGCCAGTCCCCTTCCCTGAATACCTTTTTCGAGTTCTACCCCGGCAACGTCATGGGGAAGAACAACCTGAACCGAATGCTCTACAACACCCTCAAGGATTTTGCGTTGGAAAATCCCCTCTATCACAGTATTCAACTCTTCGACCTCAAGGGAAAACAGATCGTCAGGGTCTTTCGTTCACAGAAAACGATCCAGGTGGAAGGGGCGGATAGCGCCGCCCGTGCAAGGGAAGCGGATTTTTTCTGGAAGGCCTTGAATGCACGTCAGGGGCCCTCCGTCGTGAATCGTACCATGGCTCCCGCTGAAGAGGAGGCAAAAGGGATTCCGGACCTGGTCTATTCAACGGCGATCTTCGATCAGGGGCGTCAGATCAAGGGGGTGTTGATCCTTCGCCTTCCCATCAGAGATGTGGCCCGACTGGCCCGGTCGAAAGACAAAACACTTGGGAGCACATACTTGATGGACCAGGAAGGGGCCTTTCTGCACAGGGTTGACAGCAGCGATGTGGAATCGGTGCAAGGAGGCTTTCCCGGCACCCTGAAAGAAGATACGTTGCAACAGGTTCTCTCCGGCAAGGAGGGACTCATTACCCGTGAGCACGACCGGATGATCTCTTATATCCCGATTCAGACCGGCGTCGGCAATCCCGCCGATGACTGGGTACTCGTCATCGATCTGGCCGAGTCGGTGGTCCTGGCGCCGGTGCACCGGTTTCTTTTTCTTTTCTTCATCATGGTGATTCTTCTTGCTCTCATCGGTACGGTCCTCGGCGTAACCGCATCCAACCAGTTGACCCGGCCGATCCTGAAACTTCACAAAGGTGCACAGCGATTGGCAGATGGGAATTTCTCGCATCGCATTGCAGTCAACAGCAACGATGAAATTGAAGAACTGGCAACCCAGTTCAACCGGATGGCGGAACGTCTCCAGGTTTCCCAGGAGTATCTGCAACGATCGAATGAAGAACTGCAGACGGAGGTGAGAAAAAGGACGGAACAACTGCTCCAGGCGGAAAAGATGGCGGCCCTGGGGGGACTGTCCGCAGGGATCGCTCATGAGATCGGAAACCCTCTGGCCGGGATGAAAACCAACATTCAACTTTTTGTCGAAAAAGTCGGCTCCCAAAGTCCCCACCACAAATTTCTCGAGCGGATCCTTCGGGAAATCAACCGACTGAACCGTTTTCTCCAGACCTTTTCCTCCTTTGCCAAACCGGCAAAAGCACAAAGGACTGCCTGCGACATCCGGAAAATGGTCCAGGATGTCATTTTTTTTGTTCAGCCGGAAGCCGCAAAACAGGGAGTGAACATTCGAGAGGAGTTCGATGAAGATCTTCCGAAGGTCATGGTTGATCTTCAGAGAATGCAGCAGGTCTTCCTCAACCTTTGCCTGAATGCTCTGCAGGCAATGCCCGAGGGAGGAAAGCTGACGATCCGCGCCCACAGGGCAGAAGAACTCCTTAAAAACAGTGCTGCTGCGCCGGAGATCATCGTTGATGTTTCCGACTCCGGAGCCGGAATCCCGGCGGAACACCTCCCGAAGATCTTTGATCCCTTCTTCACGACCAAGGCACAAGGCACCGGACTCGGTTTATCCATCGTTCATCAGATCGTAGGGGAAAACAACGGAACAATCGAGGCGGTTTCAGACGATCATCAGGGAACGACCTTTCGCATCCGGCTGAAAGGGGCAACACAAACCGTCCTTTCCTGAGGAGGGAAAGATGCCAAATCTTCTGATTGTGGAAGATGATGAATCCATGCTCGAGACCCTGGGGGATATTTTCCGGGAAGAGGGAGAGAATGTCGTTTCCGTCCCTACGGGAGCGGACGCTCTGAAGGAATTCAGCCGCAACCAGCCGGACCTGGTCCTTCTGGACATCCGTTTGCCGGACACGGACGGACTGACGCTCCTGAAACAAATGAAGGCAACGGCCCCGGACCTGCTTGTCGTCATCATGACCGCCTATCCTCAGGTCCAGACCGCCATTCAGGCCATGAAGGCAGGCGCCTACGATTATATCAACAAACCCTTCGATCTTGATGAAATGCGTCTTGTCGTGGAGAAGGCCCTGGAGACCCGCCTGCTCAAGGACGAAGTCAACCACTTTCGTAGGGAGCGGGCCTCCACTGCAAAGGCGACGAAGATCCTGGGAGAGAGTCCCGCTACGGAACAGCTGCTGGCATTGATCCGGATGGTCGCCGATACACCGAGGACACCGGTCCTGCTGACGGGGGAATCGGGGACCGGCAAGGAACTGGCGGCCAACGCGATTCATTACGGAAGCGCCCGCGCACCGAAGGCCCTGGTGAAGGTCAACTGCAGCGCCCTGCCCGAAAATCTTTTAGAGGACGAACTCTTTGGCCATGAACGGGGGGCCTTCACCGATGCCAAGGAGACCAAGAAAGGGCTCTTTGAAATGGCCCACGGGGGGAGTCTTTTCCTGGATGAGATCGGTGAGATGTCCGCTGCCCTGCAGCCGAAACTGCTGAGAATCCTCGAGGGAGAACCCTTCCGCCGGGTAGGCGGTACCCGGGAGATCCGCACGGACGTACGGATCATCGCAGCCACCAATCGTAATCTTTCGACGATGGTCGAGGCGGGAACCTTCCGGAAGGACCTCTATTATCGCCTCAAGGTCATGGAAATCCGGTTACCGACTCTGAAACAGCGAAGAGAAGATATCCCTCTTCTCGTGGAACATTTCATTGCGCTTCACAGCCGGGAGATGGGGAAATCGCCGGCTCCCCTCGCGGACCAGGCGGCACAGATGCTCATAAACTACGCTTGGCCGGGGAATGTACGGGAACTACGGAATGTCATTGAACGGGCCGTGATTTTGGCCAACGGAGCCGCCATCGAACGCAAGCACCTCCCCCTTGAACTCTGCAAGTCCGCTGTAAGCGAAAGTTTTCAGACCGACCCGCCCGTTTCCATGGATCTCACTCTGGAGGATCTCGTACGAGAATACATCATCAGGACCCTGAATAAGCTCAAAGGAAACCGGACGGCAGCAGCGAAAAAACTTGGCATTTCCCGTTCCACCCTCCTTGAAAAGCTCAAACGTTACGACTCTCAATAGTCTCTTCTTCGGTACCACAATCAAACGCTGTTCTGTTTTAAATCCCCTTTATTTTTCATATTGTTGTACGGTTTTCGGGCATACAGAACGATTTTATTATGATAAAAATAAAAAAAAGTCTTGAAATTCAAAATCTATTCCCATATAGTCATATCGGAATTATAGAATTTGTTTGTATTTTTAATTATTCTTTTTACAAGGTTATGGGGGGCACGATGATCATTAACCACAGAACTGTCTTTCTCCTCTTCCTGCTCTTGTTCGGGTTCTTCCTGATTGCCCCGTCAAGATCCTTCAGTGCCGGTGGTCATTCGGACGCAGAAATGCTGCATAAGGCCAAAGCCAAGGAAGACGAAATCCCCAAGTATTTTGTTCCGCCACCGCCCTTTTCCGAAGGGATCTTTCCCTGTTCCGACTGTCACGGAGAGATGGAGCCCAATCCCGAACGGCGTGAACTCGAAGAGATGCACACCACCATTCATCTGAAACATGCCGGCCCGGAACAATGGTGTACCGACTGTCATGATTTGAAGAACCGGGACAAGCTCCACCTGATTAATGGCAAGCTGATTGATTTTGACGAGTTGTATTATCTCTGCGGGCAATGTCATGGGACGATCTTCCGCGACTGGAAGGCCGGAGTCCATGGGAAAAGAACGGGTCAATGGAACGGGAAGAAGATCTACCGTTTATGCACCCATTGCCACAATCCACATCAACCTCACTTTAAACCGCTGAAACCGAAGCATCCACCGGAGCGGCCGAGTGATATCAAATAATCTTATCTATTAAGCATCTGGGGGATCTATCGCGATGTCAAAAAAAACAAGAAACAATCCGTTGTCGCTTCAACTCGACAGACGCAAATTCCTGAAAGGATCGGCCCTTGGGCTGGCTGCATCGGCCCTGCCATCGGAGAATGCTGACGCATCCTTCATTGATGCCTTCTTCCAGAAACATTTCCGGGAACTGAACAAGAAAGAGATCCAGGAGGTTCTGGATCGGCTGGAACAGGAATATTCTGAGCAGTACAACAAGCATGTCTCCGTCAAGGCAACGAAGGCAATGCCGGGCGTACAGTTTGGTTACGGCCTCGATCTTTCACGGTGCATCGGCTGCCGCCGCTGTGTTTACGCCTGTGTCGGTGAAAACAACCAGTCCCGGGACCCGCAGATCCACTGGATCTCCGTATTAAGCTTTAAGAAGGGTGAAAAATGGACCGACCTGGAAGAAGCGGACAAGTACTATAACCCGGACAAGGTTCCGCAGGAAGATCACTGGTATATGCCGGTACAATGCCAGCAGTGCCGGAATCCCGCCTGTACCCGGGCCTGCCCCACCCAGGCGACCTGGAAGGAACCGGATGGCATCGTTGTCGTCGACTACAACTGGTGCATCGGATGCCGCTACTGCATGGCCGCCTGCCCCTATGGTGCTCGTCGCTTCAACTGGGGTGAGTCTCATATTCCGAACGATGAGCTGAATCCGGAGACCCATTACCTCGGGAATCGCCCCCGGTACAAAGGGGTCGTGGAAAAATGCACCTTCTGTATCCAACGGACCCGGGACGGCCGGTATCCTGCCTGCGTGGAAATCTGCCCGGTAGGCGCCCGGAAATTCGGGAATCTTCTCGATCCGTCAAGTGAGATCCGTTACTGTATCGAAAACAAGCGGGTCTTCCGTCTCAAAGAAGAGTTGAATACACTGCCGAAATTCTATTACTTCTACGCAACGTAGGTAACGATTGATGGGGGAACAGCGATGATCGATATAATCCGGAATTTTTTCAAGGCTCTGAAACAGATCACAATCGGCGACAAGTATTACTATATGTGGATCGGTTTCCTGAGTTTTTTCGTCTTTATCGGCATGGTCGCCTACGGCAAGCAAGCCACTGACGGGTTGATCGTCACGGCCATGCGAGACCCCGTCTCCTGGGGTCTGTACATTTCAAACTTTACCTTTCTCGTCGGTGTGGCGGCGGCAGCCGTTGTGCTCGTCGTTCCCGCCTATCTCTATGGATTCAAACCGATCAAGGAAATTGTTCTTCTCGGCGAAATGATGGCGGTCACCGCCGTCATTCTCTGCATTCTCTTTGTTGTCGTTGACATGGGACAACCGCTGCGACTCTGGCATCTTATGCCCTTCATCGGCGCTATGAACTTTCCCAGTTCCCTGCTTGCCTGGGACGTGATCGTCCTTTCCGGTTATTTCGTCATCAATCTGACCAT
>CAYQVN010000004.1:0-26395 GCA_964420895.1 uncultured Nitrospirota bacterium
TGGAGCTTTATGAACGCCTTTATCATCTACGTTCGGATATTCCAGCGGTCACCCATGTCGATTATTCGGCTTGAATTCAGACAGTCCATCGGGAAACCAATGAACGCTACTGGTGACTGATACGAGCTTTTGAGGAGGGTACTGGTTTCGGGCTGATTGTGAATACCAGTTTTAACGTGCTGCTTCGTTGAGGGCGTCCCGGTCAAGAACGGTAACGTAGCGGTCCTTGATCTCGATGATGCCTTCCGATTGTAGCTGCTTCAGGGAGCGGGAGACGGTCTCCCGGGCCGTTCCGATGAGGGAGGCGATCTCCTGATGGGTCAGCTCCAGGGGGAAACGGACCTGATCCTGAGAGAGGTGGACCTGTTCCGCCGCTTTCTCCAGAAGGAATCCGGCGAGGCGTCGGGAAGCATCCTTCAAGGTAAGGTCGGTGACCATGGTGGTAAAGTGACGGAGCCGGTTGCCGACGATTTCGTATATTTTGCCGGTAATTGATGGATATTGCGATATGATGCTGAGAAAATTTTCCCGGCTCAGTGAAAGCAGGGTCGCAGTACTGAGGACTTCCGCTGAGGCAGGGTAATTTCCTCCATCGAGCAGAGGCAACTCGGCAAAAAAATCTCCCGGACCGAAAACCCGGAGGATCTTCTCCTTCCCCTCTTCAGAAAGCTTGTAGACCTTGACCTGACCTGTTCGGACCAGGTAGAGATAGCGCCCCGGTTCTCCTTCGTGGAATATGACCTGATTCTTCCGGAATTTTTTTTCCTGGAGATAGGGAAGAATGCAACGAAGTTCTTCTTCCTTCAAGGAGTTGAAAAAAGGAACCTTCTCCAGAAGCTTCAGGTTTTTCTCGTCTGAGCTGTTGTCCATATAGATCCCATTTCATTTCGTATTCATGTAATCTAACAAAAAGGGGGGGCTGCTGTAAAGGAGAATTCCCTGGGTAACGGGCACTTCTGTGTTGACAAGAGGTTTGTGAAAATGTATTCTTATCAAATAGTTAACGTTATTATGTGGAGTACCCCTTGAATATCCCCAACCTCCTCTCCATGCTTCGGATCATTCTCATTCCTCTCTTTATTGTACTTCTCCTTCCTGCGCAACAGGAGAGTGTCTGCGTCTGGCCCTTTGTGGTGTTTTCCCTGGCGTCGATCACCGATTTCTTCGATGGTTATATTGCCCGAAGTATGAATCAGGTCACCAAGATCGGGAAACTGCTCGACCCGATTGCCGACAAGATTCTCATTGCATCGGCACTGATTTTTCTTGTGCAGCTCCAGCGGGTTTCTGCATGGATCGTGGTCGTGATGATTGCCCGGGAATTTGCCGTGACGGGGATCCGGGCCATGGCCTCGACGGAGGGGGTGGTCATTCCGGCCGACCAGTTGGGAAAATATAAGATGGGGGCGCAGATCACGGCGATTCTCATGCTCCTTTTGAACAATCATTTCTTCTTCCTGAACTGGCATTTCCTGGGAACCATCGCCATCTGGGTCGCCATGTTGCTGGCCCTGGTTTCGGGCGTTCAGTATGCCCTGCGTTTTGCAAGGGAGATGGACTTCTCATGAGCTTCTCCCAACATCTGGTTCCCCTTCTTTCGATACTTTTCTCCTATCTGCTTGGCTCCATTTGTTTCGGGATCCTCATTGCGAAGATGCGCGGGATCAATCTCAGGGAAGCGGGGAGCGGCAATATCGGTAGCACCAATGTGCTCCGTGTCATCGGGAAAAAGGAAGGGGCCCTGACTTTGGTAGGGGATGTCCTCAAAGGGACTGTTGCTGTGGTGACGGCCCGGTTACTGGTCGGTATGGAGCAGCCGGTATGGATGGCTCTGTCCGCTTTGGCGGCGATTCTCGGACATAATTATCCCCTCTATTATAGATTCCATGGAGGGAAGGGTGTGGCGACGACCTTCGGGGTTCTCTTTGCCTACATGCCGATGGTCGGGTTGCTTCTGCTCCTGGTATGGGGAATTGCCGTGGCGGTTAGCCATATCTCCTCGGTCGGCGCTCTTTCGGTTTCGGTCATGCTTCCGGTGTTGACCTTTCTGTTCAGTCACGAGACGGTCCAACTCTGGTTTGCTATTCTGGTGTCGGGGATGCTGGTGATGCGCCATCAAGCCAATATCCGCCGTCTTCTGCGAGGGGAGGAAGGATGAACCAGACCGGGTTGCGGCCCGTCCCAGCGTGGAAGAACAGGGTTCTTCCCTTTGTGATCTTTCTGTCTCTCTATCTCTTTGTGCCGACTCCTGCGGTTTCCTTTGAGTGGATCGATGTGGTACAGGACGATTCTCCTCTCCAGGTGCCGACGGAAATCCTGAAGCGTTCCCTGCCGGAACCTTCCGGGACAGGTCCGTCACTCCTCTTTCAAAAGTTGGAAAAGGAATGGTTTCTGCGGAAACGATACGTGGCCCTCGGCAATCATAAGGTCGGTGCGCTCCTTCTGGACCGAATCCATGAGCAGATGATCGACCTGGGGGCGGTTCGCGTGAGACGCTTTGCGGCATCCTTGTTGCGGGAGGCCGATTCACTTGCACTTCAGGAAGACTATGAAGGGGCCTTGAATCTTTGTCGAAGGGCCGGTGACCTTTCCGGAGACCTTCCCGAGACACACTGGAAACTGGCGGAACTTCTCTGGCGGCAGGATAGGACGAACCTGTTCTCCGTTCTTGAAGAAGGCTTCCGGGCCGTGAAGAGTCTCTTCTTCTCTTTCGATTATGCGGCGCTCGGAATCCTGGATGGGATCTTCCTTCTCCTGGTGACGAGTTTTGTTTTTTTCGGGGTTTTCTATCTGGTGGCGCTTCTCCGGTACGGTCGGATGTTACATCATGATCTGTATGAACTGCTCCCGGGTGAGCCTAGCCGGGCAGGATTGACATTCGTGATGGCGATCCTGTTAATTGCTCCTCTCCTTCTGGGGGCGGGACTCTTCGGTGTCTGTGCCCTCTGGCTGGTTCTCTTCTGGAGTTATTCCGGCGGTAAAGAACGTTTTGTCCATCTTTTGTTTCTTCTATTCCTCTTCATAACGCCGACCTGGATTGACATGCTTCAGGGAGGGATGGAACATCTGGCCGGTGACCGGATGCAGTCGATCCTGCGTCATCAGGACGGCGCCGCCGATGATGCAACCGTGGTCCGCCTGCTCCGTTTGACAGAGCAGGACCCGAAAGCGGATTCGGTTTTATTCATGCTGGGGACGGCCTATAAGAAACGCGGAGAATATGAGGCGGCGAAAAAGGCTCTTGAAAAAGCGATTTTGCTGAATGGGAATGAGGCGGACTATTATAACAATCTCGGAAATGTCTTTTATGCCATGCGCAATCTGAAAAAAGCTGTTGAGATGTACGATGAGGCGATTTCCCTGGAACCCGGTGTGGCGGCTTTTCATTTCAATCTCAGTGCCGCACAGCGGGAACTTTTTCTCCTCGATGAGAGCGACAAGGAGTATTATAAAGCCCGGAAACTGAACCCTGCGAAAGTTTCCCATTATGTGGATATTCTCGGACCCAATTATAACCGGATGGTGATCGACACGCCCTTGCCCAAACAACGCCTCTGGCGGCGTTTTTTCAGAAGCCTCTCACCGGTCGGGATGGAAGGTCTGCAGGGAGAGAAATTACAGCAAAAGTTCGTAATGCGGGGCGGCCTGGCATTGCTGCTTCTTTTTTCAGCATTGCTCCTTCACCTCTTCCGGAATTCCCTTGGGTATTCCCGGCGTTGCAAGAAGTGCGGGATCGTATTCTGCAAGAAATGCCAGAGCCACCTGCGGCGGGAGCCGATCTGCTCGCAATGTGCCTATATCTTTGAAGAAGGTGCGGGTGTTGAGGTCAAGATGCGGACCCGGAAGATTATTGAAATCTTAAGTTATAAAGACCGTAAAGTGGAAAAGGGGAGGTTGCTCGGAGTCCTCATCCCCGGCGGAGGGCATATCTATTTCGGATGGCTGATCACCGGTTTTGCCGTTCTCTTTCTGGTGGTCTGTTGCCTGGTCTATGGGTTTTTTCGGGCGATATTGCCTCACGGGGTGATGGCTTTTGAGGTCGCTCCCTGGAGCGGGCGTCTCTGGGTATTCCTGCCTGTCATGGGAATTTATCTATTGTCGATTCTTCATCTCTATCGTTTGCGGGATTAATCGGCGTTATTTGTCCTTTGGGATTGAGAGTTTGAATGGCTCTGGAAGGTAACATCAAAGATTTCGGCATTACCGATATCCTTCAGTTGATCGGGATGCAGAAGAAAACGGGAATCCTCACGCTGACTTCCGATGAGGATACGGCGACCCTGACCTTTGAAACGGGCATGGTGGTGGCGGCGGAATCTTATCGCAAGCAGGAGAGTGATCTCATCGGGCGGGCCCTGGTGGCGGCGGAACTCCTGTCAGAAAAGGACCTTGAAAAAGCCCTGGCCCTGCAGAAGGAAACGGGGCAGAAACTGGGACACATTTTTATAGAGGAGAAAATTGTCCGCTCGGAAGATCTGGCCGCTATGATTCAGCTTCAGGTCCGGGAGACGGTTTACCGAATTTTCGATTGGCAGGAGGGGACCTACCGATTTGAGCAGACATCGATCACCTATGACAAGGTGAACATGGTCCCACTCTCCTGTGAGAAGATCCTGATGGAGGCCATGCGCATTGTTGATGAATGGCCGCTGGTGCGTAAGGTCATCCATGACCTCGGTCTTTTCTTCGAAAAAACCGATGAGAAGAGAGTCATTGCTGCATCTACTCAGGATCTGGACAGTGCCATTGACCGGATGTTTGAAGAATCGGAAGAAACCTCGGAGGACCGGCAACAGGCTCTGGAAAAAGAGTTCCCTCTCAGTCAGGAAGAAGAACGGATTTACCAGTTGGTGGAGGGCACGCGGGATGTGCAGAAGCTGATCGATCTCGGGCGGATCGGGACCTTCGAGACCTGCAAGGCATTATACAGCTTGGTTTCTGCGGGATTAATCCGGGAGCAAAGCAGCGAGGGAAAGGCCCCGGAAAGGCAAGGGGAAAAGGGCGAAAAGGTCAGCGGGAAGAAGGTCTTGCGAAATCTTGCCGCCTATGCGATCATGCTCCTGTTTCTCGTCCTCCTGGTTGTTGCTTCTCGGAAACCGGCGGGCGGGCTCCTCTTTTCAATCACAGGGGGAGTGTCGACGCACCTGAAACCCCTCAAAACCGTTTATGCCGTCCGGGAAATGGAGCGCATCTTTTTTGCCTGTGATGTCTACTTCCTGGAGGAGCAGATCCTGCCGGACGATCTGGAAGAGCTGGTCCGTAAGCGGATCCTCCATGCCGCCGAGCTTGTCGATCCCTGGGGGCGAAAATACGGATATCGGAACAGGGAGCGCAAAATCTTTCTGAAAAGCTTTGGTGCGGATGGTGTTGAAGGAACGACGGATGATATTGTGCAGGAACATGTTCTATAATGCCACTCTGTTTACGAACAGGGCCACTGAATTCTATGAGGTAAATTTGAAATGAATGCGCAGGAAATGCTGGAACAACTTGAAATGCTGGCTCAGAAACTGTCGATCAAGGTCCGCTATGAACGGTGCAAAAGTCGTGGAGGAATCTGCCGTGTCAAGGATGAATTGATGATCATCATCCGGAAAACCTTGACGATCCCGGAAAAAGTTGAAATCCTGGGCCGGTCCCTTTCCGGGCTTCCACTGGAAGATACTTATCTGATCCCGGAAATCCGGGAATTTCTGGAAAAGTTTGGGGGGCAGAGCGAAGTCATGTCTCTCCAGGAGGTGCTTGTCGAACCACCAGTCCAATCAGAGCATTAATCATCCACCCCCGAAGGAAGTGACATTGATCCTCCCCTGAAATCTCACCCCTTTTTGTTGATCATATCGGTCACGAAGTTCTGGTTATCGGCAAACTTCAGCGCTTCTTCATACAGTATCTTCCCATCATTGACCAATTTGACCAGACTGGAATCGATCGATACGAAATCCTCCTGCTCGTTCAGCGTCTGGGTGCGCAACTGGTGAATCTTCTTGATCCGGATCAGGTTCCGGACCCGTGATGAATTGATCAATTTTTCGTAGGCCAGCATTCGGTTCTTACCGTCGTGGGACGGGACCAGGCGTTGTGAGAGGATCAAAAGGAGAGACTCCGCCAATTGGGCACGGACCTGATTGTGCTGTTCGCCGGGAAAGACGTTGATCAGGCGGTCAATCGTGGAGGTGGCGTTCAAGGTATGCAGCGTTCCCAGAACGAGATGCCCCGTTTCCGCAGCGCTGAGGGCGATGGAAATGCTCTCAAAGTCGCGGAGTTCTCCGATCATGATCACATCGGGGCTCTGACGAAAAATATGTTTCAGCCCTTCCGAAAAGGAAGCCGTATCGGTTCCAACCTCCCGTTGATTGACATTGCTGTTTTTATGCTGAAAGAGAAACTCGATCGGATCTTCGATGGTGATAATGTTGGATTGATTGTGATTATTGATCACTTCGATGAGTGCCGCCATGGTCGTCGATTTTCCATGCCCCGCCGGGCCGGTGACCAGGATCAGTCCCTGGGGCCGTAATGCATAATTACTGATCCAGTCGGGGAGTCCCAGTTCCTTGATCGAGGGAATCTTTTCCATCAGGTTCCGGGCGGTCAGTGAAAGGGAGCCTCTCTGCTGATAGACGTTGATCCGGAACCGTCCCATGTCGAAGAGGGAGTAGGCGAATTCAAGGGAAGACCGGTCCTGCAGTTTCTCTTTCTGGCTTTCCGTCAAAATCGAAAATACGAGTTCTTCCACTTGGCCGGGCGTCAGAGAGGAACACTGGAGGCGGGTTACCTTGTTGTTGATCTTCAGGCTGGGCGCCACACCGGCGGTAACCAACAGGTCTGTTGCATTCTTCTCCACGGTGACCTTTAACAGTTCCCGGATGTCGAGCTTTCGCTCCAGCAGCGAAGTGGAGATACAGGTCTTGGTATAGGTTCGTACACCGTAGCCTTCTTGTTCGAAGAAAGTGATCGCGTCGAGGATATCCTTTTCCGAGGCCAGGACCCCCCGGATGGAACGTCGGAGGCTATATTCCAGATCGTACTGGATCTTGAGATCCGTCGGGTCGGCCATGGCCACGATCAGCGTATTTCCTTCCAGTGCGACAGGCAGAACGTTGTGGAGCGTGACCTTGTCGAAGGGGAGCATCCTCTGGAGGAGAGGGGTGATCTCATGGCCGGTCAGGCTGATACTCTGAATGCCGAGTTTCGTGCTCAGGACATTCATCAAGGTCTCTTCGTCAATATATCCCAACATGACCAGGTTGGTGCCGAGGAATCCTCCCTGTTGATATTGACGTTTCAGCGCTTCTTTCAACTGGTCTTCTCCAATGAGATGGTTCTTGACCAGGATTTCGCCTAATTTTTCACCTGTTGCCGGTTTTGTAGAGATCATGACTCCTCCGATTCATGAGAAAACTTTCTTTTATCTATAGAAATATTATAACAAGGGATGGGAAATTCGACAATAAATGATTCTCCATTACGAAGAATCATTTACTCGTAGCGGATTGCCTCGACAGGATCGAGTTTGGATGCCTTGTAAGAGGGGTAGAGGGTAGAGGCGAGACTGATCAGGAAGGAGATGGCTACGACCAGGAGTACATCAAGGGGCTCCACACGGGAGGGGAGTTTGTCGATGTAGTAAACGGAGCTGTCGATGACCTTGAAGTGGAAGAGCTTTTCGATGAAAGCAACGATCGATTCGAGATTGAAGGCCGTCAGCAGTCCCAGGGTACAGCCGATCGTTGTTCCCACGACGCCGATGATCATCCCTTCGACCATAAAGATCCGCATGATGCTCTGCCATCGAGCGCCCATCGATTTCAGAATGGCAATGTCCTTCCCTTTTTCCATGACGACCATCGTCAGGGTGCTGATAATATTCAATGCAGCGACCAGGATAATGAGGGAGAGGATGATGAACATGGTAATCTTTTCCAACCGGAGAGCGGAGAAGAGATTCCGGTTCATCTGCATCCAGTCTTTTGCCCAGAAGGCGGGACCGAGGCGGTCCTGGATTTCCTTCCGGATCTCCGGTGCATGATAGATATCGTCGATCTTCACCTCCACGCCGGTGACACGATCACCGAGATCGAAAAACTGCTGTGCCTCCGGAAGCCCGATATAGGCGAGTCCCGTGTCATATTCATAGAGTCCGGCGTCGAAGATCCCGACCACCTTGAACTGTGTCATCTTGGGAACCATCCCGAGGGGGGTGATCCTTCCGAGGGGAGAAACGACGTTGACGGGATCGCCTAAAAAGACCCCCAGCATCCCGGACAGTTCCTTGCCGATCACAATGCCCCGGGGATTGGTTCCGTCCGGATCACCGGACGGCGGGTTTAAGTCCAGCAGGTTACCTTCAACCATGTTCCGGGTGATGTCGGTGACCTTCCCTTCTTCTTCCGGGAGGATCCCCCGAAGTACCACGCCGGCTACGCTGCTTTCCGAGGTGAGCATGACCTGGTTGTAGATGAAGGGGGTGGCCGAGCGGACGTGAGTATTCTCCCGGATTTGGCGGACGACCGTCGGATAATCGGTCATCCCTTGTTTGCCGAAGGAGACGACGACGACATGGGAATTGGTGCCGAGGATCTTCGCCTTGAGATCTTCTTCAAAACCGCTCATCACCGCCAGGACGATGATCAGGGCCATCACTCCGACGGTCACGCCGATGATGGAGATCAGCGTGATGATGGAGACAAAGGCATTCTTCCGTTTGGATTTGAGGTAGCGAAGACCGATAAAGAGTTCGTAACTAAACATGGGCACTCTTGAAGGAAAGTCTATGTAACTACTCGGGCCGCATCTGCGGAAAGAGAATCACATCCCGAATCGATTCATTGCCCGTGAGGAGCATGATGAACCGGTCAATTCCGATTCCTTCGCCTGCGGCGGGTGGCATCCCGTATTCCAGAGCCCGGACGAAATCGTGATCCATATACATGGCCTCTTCGTCTCCTCCCTTGCGTTCGGCCACCTGTGCCTCAAAACGGCCTCGCTGATCTTCGGGATCGTTCAATTCGGAAAAGGCATTGGCCATCTCCTGCCCGGCAATGAAGAGTTCAAAGCGTTCGACCTCGTCGGGATTGTCCGGTTTGCGTTTGGAGAGGGGGGAAAGTTCGGTCGGATAATCGATGACAAAGGTCGGCTGAACGAGTTTTTCTTCGACGAGTGTTTCAAAGAGCTTGTCCAGGATCTTGGTGCGCGAGGCCTTCGGCGAAATCGAGATCTCCAGCGCCTCGGCAGCCTTCCGGGCAGTCTCGGTCTCCTGCAGGGTTTCCGGGGGAAACCCCTTCTCCTGTAGCGCCGATTCCAGAGCGGATTTGTAGGGGAGTCGCCGATAGGGAGGTGTCATATCTATCTGATGTCCCTTGTAATCCAAAACAAGAGAGTCATGGACCTTCCCGGTGATCTCGGAAAGAAGTTCCTCGGTGAGGACCATCATGTCCGTATAGTCGGCATAGGCCATATAGAACTCGATCATGGTGAATTCCGGATTGTGTTGGAGGTCCATTCCTTCGTTCCGGAAATTCCGGTTCAGCTCAAAGACCCGCTCAAAGCCGCCGACCAAAAGCCGTTTCAGATAGAGTTCGGGGGCGATCCTGAGATAAAGATCGATCCCGAGTGCGTTGTGGTGGGTGACAAAGGGGCGGGCCGTGGCGCCGCCGGGGATCTGCTGCATCATCGGTGTTTCCACCTCGATGAAGCCCCGATGGTTCATGAATTCCCGCAGGGCTGCAATAATCCGGCTCCGTTGTACGAAGGTTTTTTGCACCTCGGGATTGGCAATCAGATCGAGATAGCGTTGGCGGTATCGGACTTCCTTGTCCTTAAGACCGTGCCATTTCTCCGGCATCGGCCGAACGGCCTTGGTTAGAAGTTTCAGTTCCCGGATCTCAATCGTCAGTTCACCGGTCCGTGTGAAAAAGAGCACCCCCCGGACACCGATAAAGTCGCCGATATCGACCTTTTTGAAAAGTCGAAATTCCTCGGCGGTCAGGACATTTTTGGCGGCAAAGATCTGGATCTTTCCACTGCCGTCCTGGATGTGGGCGAAGGCGGCCTTGCCGAACCGGCGTATGGCGACGATTCGACCGGCGACGTTGACGGAAGATTTTTCCTTCTCCAGCGTTTCGGGTGAAGCGTCACCGTAGTTTGTCAGGATTGCCTCTGCCGAATCTTCGGGGTCATAACGGTGGGCGTAAAGGGGAATTCCCTCCTCCGACATCTCCCGGATCTTTTTCTTTCTCTGCTGTATGATTTCGTTTTCGTCTTGTGCCATGTTCATCCTTTTTGATATGGAGCGCCACTATAGAAGAGTTCGTCCGGCACGTCAAGACAGAAGCGATCCCGGGGGGATCCATCCCGGTTATTTTCGACGAAGCAGGTAGGCCTTCATGAATTCGTTGATTTCCCCGTCAAGGACGGCCTCGACATTTCCTTTTTCCACTTTGGTGCGGTTATCCTTGACCAACTGATAGGGTTGAAGTACGTAGGAACGGATCTGGTTGCCCCAGCCGATCTCTTTCTTTTCGCCGTGCATCTCCTCGATCTTGTCTTTCTGTTTTTCCATCTCCAGCTCAAAGAGACGGGCCTTGAGGACCTTCATGGCGGAGGCCTTGTTCTTGTGTTGGGACCGTTCGTTCTGACACTGTACCACGATCCCCGTAGGGAGATGGGTAATCCGTACGGCAGAGTCGGTGACATTCACATGCTGTCCTCCGGCGCCACTCGACCGGTAGGTGTCGATCCGCAGGTCCTCGTCCCGGATCGGGACTTCGATCTCTTCGTCCAGTTCGGGCAGGATCATGACGGAGGCAAAGGACGTATGGCGCCGTTTCCCGGCGTCGAAAGGAGAGATCCGGACCAGGCGGTGTACACCATCTTCCGATTTGAGGAGGCCGAAGGCATATTCCCCTTCAACAATCAGGGTGACGCTTTTGATCCCTGCCTCCTCACCGTACATCAGGTCGAGGATCTTGATCTTGAATCCTTTCCGTTCCGTCCAGCGTTGATACATGCGGAAGAGCATCTGGGCCCAGTCCTGCGATTCAGTCCCTCCGGCCCCGGAATGAATATTTACGATGGCGTTATTGGGGTCATTCTCTCCACCGAGCATGGTTTTCAATTCAAGATCGGTTAAACCGGTCTTGAAATCCCGAAGGGCATTTTTGATCTCCGGATAGAGAGAATCTTCCTCCTCTTCCTGGCAGAGTTCAATCAAGGTCTCCAGATCGTCGTGGGCCTGCTGTAGTTTTTTCCATTCGGAGAGTTGATTTTGAAGGGCGGCACGCTTCTTCAGCGGTTTCTGGGCACTCTGAGGGTTGTCCCAGAAATCAGGTGCTGTAATGGTCTTTTCAAGTTTCTCCAGTTGTTGCCGTGCCTCAGAGAGGTCAAAGATGACTCCGCAGGAGTTCGAAATCATGGGTCAGTGCCTTGAATTCCTTCTTCAGTTCATCGATCATCCGGTTCTCCACAAAAGAAATGCTGGGGGGGAAGAGCCCCTCTCCAACAAATGGGGTTATCCACAGACGCTCAAGTGAAAACCCTTTGGAAATAAAAAACTTTCATATCATATCGGTTGATTGATTGCAACCGCTTATTTGGAATGAAATTGCTTGATATTGTTGACAAAATAAGATAAATTAAGTAAATTGGAGCCGACAACGGGAGGAGATTCCATGACGAAAATTACAGACCACGAGAAGGCGAAACGCCTGGCGAGAACCATTCTCTCCGATATCGCGCTTTACAATCAACCCAAAATCGAAAAAGGGATTAAAAACGATAATCTCTTTGAACTGCTGGACGAAGATCTTCAAAAGGGTAGGGAACTCTACCGGAGTCGTGTCGATTCTGAGATTGCCGACAACACGAATTATTTTAATCATGCCGTTGTCGACATCCTGGTCATGAAGGGCGGCAAGGTCGAATCGACCATCTGGTAGCTGTTACGTGAATCGGCCTTCGGGGGAAGGCCGGGTTTCTGTTTGTCCCATCTGAACGTCTTTCGTGGGTACAAGATTTCCGGGGGATGGGCCTTCCTGCCTCTTGAACTTTATTATTATCATCACGTGGTGCTTCTTTCAAAATTTCTTTCCAATGAATGAGGTGAGCTATGGCAAAGAAAGATCTGTCTGCAATACGCAATCTGGCTGTGATCGGACATGGTGGCGTGGGCAAGACCTCCCTTTGTGAGGCGGTGCTTTACAACGCGAAGGTTACGACCCGATTGAACCGGGTCGATGAAGGGAATTCCATTCTTGACTATTCCGCGGAAGAGATTGAAAGAAAAAGTACGCTCTCATCGTCCATGGCCATGATTCCCTGGAAGAAAATGGAAATCTTCTGCATGGATACGCCGGGATATACGAACTTCCTGGCCGATACCAAGGGGGTCCTCAAGGTGATGGATGCCGCCGTGGTCCTGGTCAGTGCAATTTCCGGGGTGAAGGTGGAGACGGAAAAGGTCTGGGGTTATCTCTCCGATTATGAACTTGCCCCGATGATCTTCGTCAACAAAATGGACCGGGAACGGGCGGATTTCTACAAGGCAGTTGAGATGGTTGAAACTTCGCTGGAAGTACAGCCGATCGTCATGCAGCTTCCGATCGGAAAAGAGGAGGACTTCAAAGGGGTCTTTGACCTGCTGACCATGGAATCTTGCAGCTATGCCGACGGCAAGATTTCCCGCTCCTCTGAAATCCCGGCGGAGATACAGGAACAGGTTGATTCCTTCCGGGAAAAACTGGTGGAAACTGCCGTGGAGACCGACGATCAGTTGATGGAACGATACCTCGAAGGGGGCGAGGTCTCTGAGGATGAGATCCGTATGGCGATTGCCAAGGGGACGGTCGAGGGCCAGTTCGTGCCGGTTTATTGCGGTTCCGCCCTGCAGAATGTCGGTGTCGATCTCCTCATGGACGGGGTGGTTTCCTTTCTGCCGGCACCGGACCAGGTCGGGGAGCTCCGGACCATTGAAGGCGTCAATCCGAAAAACGATGAATCGGTCACACGTAAGCCCTCCGCCGATGATCCACTGGTGGCACAGGTCTTCAAAACCGTCGTTGATCCTTTTGCAGGGAAACTCAATTTCTTCCGGGTCTTCTCCGGGGTCTTGAAGTCGGATTCTACCGTTTTGAATACCCGTTCCGACGAGAAAGAACGGATGGGCACCATCCTTCGCCTCACCGGGAAGGAGCAGAAACCGGTCACGGAAGTCGGCGTTGGAGAAATCGCTGCCGTGGCCAAGCTGAAGAATACGATAACCGGTGACACCCTCTGTGATGAGAATGCCCCCATCCGGCTTTCCCCGATCATCTTCCCCGAACCGGTGATCTCCTTTGCCGTGGAAGCCAAATCGAAGGGAGATGAAGACAAACTGGGGCAGGCCCTGCACAAGATCGCCGAGGAAGAGCCGTCGCTGAAAATCGAGCGCCATGAAGAGACCTCGGAACTGGTCGTCTCCGTCATGGGGATGGTTCACATGGAGGTTATCCTCGCCAGGATGAAACAGAAATTCGGCGTTGAAGTGAACCTGAAGGAACCGAAAATCCCTTACAAGGAAACGATCCGGAAAAAATCGGAGGTGCAGGGCAAATACAAAAAACAGACCGGCGGGCATGGCCAGTTTGGAGATGTCTGGATCCGTTTTGAACCCCTCCCGAAGGGGTCGGGTTTTGAATTTGCCGAAAAAATCGTCGGCGGGGTGGTGCCCCGGCAATTTATTCCCGCTGTAGAAAAGGGGCTGAATGAATCGATCCGGAAAGGGCCGTTGGCGGGCTATCCCATGGTCGATTTCAAGGCGACCCTTTATGATGGTTCTTACCACAGTGTCGATTCCTCGGAAATGGCCTTCAAGGTTGCTGCGTCCATGGCCCTGAAAAAGGGCTGTCTCGAAGCCAATCCGGTCCTTTTAGAGCCGATCATGAAGATGCAGATCATGGTTCCCGATGATTTTGTCGGCGGCGTCATCAGTGATCTTAATTCCCGCCGTGGAAAGGTCCTGGGAGTGGATGCCAAGGGAAATACCCAGATTGTCGCTGCCGAGGTCCCTATGGCGGAGTCGATGAAATATGTGGCAACACTTCGGTCCATTACGGGGGGTCGAGGTTCTTTCGAACTCGTATTTGATCATTATGCGGAACTTCCGGCCCATCTGAGTGACAAGGTGATTTCCGAAGCGAAGAGTGGAGCATCAGAGTCCGAAGATTGATGGCTTCTTAATCATTTCATCGGTTTGTTGTATCGCCCAAGCCCGATGGCCAAGATCGTTTCCTCCAGCCTTTCAAGTCTGTAAGTGTCGAATAAAATAGAATAAACTTGACTTTGGCACAGGTCTGTAGTATTTTGGAATAAATATACAGATCTAATGTTGAGGGAGGCTTGGGCATGACCAAAGCAGATATTGTTGAAGAAGTCTACAGCCGGGTGGGGTTTTCCAAAAAAGAGTCATCCGATGTAGTGGAAACCGTTCTGGAAATGATCAAGAAGACCTTGGAAGATGGAGATGTCGTGAAAATCGCCGGTTTCGGGAATTTCTCCATTCGAAACAAGGGATCCCGGAAGGGGCGAAACCCGAAAACGGGTCAGGAGATTGAAATTACCCCGCGCAAAGTGGTCACCTTTAAACCGAGCCAGGTCTTCAAAGAACATATTTTAGAATATGATGCCCGCAAGGCGGAAGAAGAGTCCAGGGACCTGGCCTGATTCCTCTATCCCCGGGACGGAGATTCAAGCAGTCCGCCGGGATGAAAGAAAAACATGCAGAAGATCCCCAATAAATTCTTTTTTCGTATCGGAGAGGTGAGCAAACTGACCGGGGTGGAACCCCATGTCCTCCGGTATTGGGAAACAGAGTTCAAGACCCTCAAACCCAAGAAGAACAAGGCCAGTCAACGGGTCTACAAAAAGAAAGATGTCCTTCTGATCCTGAAAATTAAGGAACTCCTATACAATCAGAAATACACGATTGCCGGTGCAAAAAAAAGGATTGAATCGGAGCAGAACCTCTCCGCAATCGCCTCAGCCACCCCCCGCCTGGAAGAGACCTTGAGTGAAGTGAAGACGGAACTCAAGGAGGTTCTGGAAATCCTGAGTTAGTCCCCCGCCCTTTTTCAACCCTGCTGGTTGCATTTAACCCCGCTTGTATCCGAACTGCCGCAAGAGCTTCCTTCGATAGTCCTTGTCTTTCTCTTCTTCCACCCCTTTCGGTGAAAAACCGTCGATGACCCCCATGATACCGCGCCCCTGGTCCGTCTCAGCGATAATGACTTCCACCGGGTTTGCCGTGGCACAATAGATCCGGCAGACTTCCGGGCAATTCTTGACAGCATTCAATACATTGATGGGGAAGACGTCTTGCATCATGATGAGAAAGGTATGTCCGGCGGCAACCTTTTGCATATTGGCAATCGACGTATTGATCAGCTCCTCGTCGTTACCGTCGTTCCGGATCAGGCAAACGCCGGAGGCTTCACAGAAGGCGAGGCCGAACCGGGAGGACGGGACCTGAGCGACCATGATTTCATAGAGATCTTCCACGGTCTTGATGAAATGGGTCTGACCGAGAATGATGTTGCTCTCTTCCGGAATGTCCAGCGCGACC
The DNA here is from genome assembly GCA_964420895.1 of uncultured Nitrospirota bacterium. Classification (GTDB taxonomy): domain Bacteria; phylum CG2-30-53-67; class CG2-30-53-67; order CG2-30-53-67; family CG2-30-53-67; genus JAADIO01. The sequence goes on from CAYQVN010000004.1 coordinate 15,599, forward strand.
GTTGTAATGTTCATAGATTCCTCCTTCTCGGGGCATCACAGTATTTACGAACAGGACCACTAAGATAGGGTCAGCGTTCGGATGAAAACTCCTTCCGAATCAGACGGAGTTCATCTTCCTTGGATTTCACTTCTCCGTCGAGACAGGCGTATCTCAACCGCTGTAGAATCTGTCGATAGACCGGTCCCGGCGGGAAACCGAGTCGCCCGATCTCCTCTCCCGTGATTTCCGGTTTGACGGTTCTGTAACGGGTAAGATAATTGGAAAAACGTTTTTTTGCTATCTCCGAGATGGTGAGGGCCATCATCAGCAAAAGGGTCTCCATGGGAATGCCGGTCAGGAGTTGGTCGATCTCGCTGGGCAATATTTTTCGGCCATGCTTCAATCGATTCAGTACATCATAAAAAGCATCCCTGCCGATAAGATATTTTGCGCTCAGATCCCGGGTCAGGCCCAAGGTGTTCCCGACCTCCCGGACTTCTTCCTCTCCAAGGGGGTGGAGAAGCCCCAGGAGATAGACCCTGTAAGGCTCAATGGGAACGTCCAGATAGAGGAGATTGAACCAGGCCAGCACCTGCTTAATGGAGGTGAAAAGAGAGGACATCTCCGGGGGCAACCTCAATTGAGGATGGATGAATTGGAGCAAGTTGAAGGACTCCATCCGTTTGACCGAGGGGAAAGGGTCTTCTTCCAGGAAAAGATATTTCAGCTCGATCAGGACCCGTTTCCCCGAGAGTTTCTGAAAAAGATTCATCCGTACGGCGCTCTTGATCAGGTTGGAGGTGTGCCGGCCGATGGTGAAGTGAAAACGGGTTTCAAAGCGAATGGCCCGGAAGGCACGCGTCGGGTCTTCCACGAAACTCAGATTATGCAGCACTCGAATGGCCCGATCCTTGAGGTCCCGCTGACCGCCAAAGTAATCGATGAGACGGCCGAATTCACTTTTGTTCAACTGGATGATCAGGGTGTTGATGGTGAAGTCCCGCCGGTAGAGGTCCTTCTTGACCGAACTGATCTCAACCGTTGGGAGGGCAGCGGGATATTCATAGTATTCCGTGCGTGCTGTGGCGAAATCGGCGCGAAATCCGTCGGGGAGGATCACCACGGCCGTGCCGAAACGGGGATGGCTCTTGACCCGTCCCTGGTGTTTTTCGGCAAAGACTTTCGCCAGGGCGATTCCGTCCCCCTTGACGACGATATCGATATCCAGATTATTGATGCCGAGGAGGAGGTCCCGGACGAATCCTCCTACAACATAAGCGGCAAATTCGAGACTGTCTGCTTCTTCCCCGATACTCCGAAGCAGACTGATCAGGGAAGAGGGGAGGCGCTCTTCCATCAGTTTGCGCAGGTTCTTGCTGAATATCGCTTCCTCCTCTCCGCCAAAATCATGGAGATAACGGGAGGTCTTCCGGATATCTTCATGGAGGGCTTTCAAGAGATCCGTGCGGGTGACGGCCCCGATGACTCGCTCGTGTTCGACCACCGGCATCATCCGTTGGTTTTTCTCAATCATGATTTTTTCAATAGAGAAAAGGGATGTCGTGGGAGAAGCGGTTTCGAAATCGGAACTCATCAGTTCCCGCACCGGTGTTTCCTGGAGTTGATGAAAGATCCCTTTCTGAACGATCTCCCGGGTGACTACGCCGGCAAAAAGTTCTCCTTCCAGAACGGGCAGGGCATTGACATTGTATCGGGTCATCCTGTCCGAGGCTGCCTGCAAATTGCTCTCCCCGTCGATCGTCACCAGGGGGGTAGTCATGATGTCCTGGGCACAGCGGACGGGAGAGATATGTTTTCGCAAGGTCTGGAGTAGATCCTCCTGAACCTGCTGGAGCGTGCGGTCCTTGATCGTCCCTGAGGCCGCCGAAGGGTGTCCGCCGCCGTGGAAATCGGTCAGGATCTCACCGGCATTGACCTCCGGGATCCGGGACCGGGCGATCAGGTGTACCCGGTCCGCCATTCGCACGACCACAAAGAGGGCATTGATGTTCTCCATATCCCGGAGTTTGTGCACCAGGATCGCCAGGTCCCCGATATACTTCTCCGCAGAGGAGGTGGCGATGACGATGGGAATTCCCTTGATGTCGTAAGTTGTTGCGGAATGAATCAGGTCATTCAAGAGGGAGATTTGTTCGGCCGTCAATTCCCGGGTCATGAAATCGGATACGAGGTTCAAGTCCGCCCCTTTTGTCAGCAGATAGGCGGCGGCGTCCAGATCTTCTTTGCAGGTCGAGGCAAAGGTGAAGGAGCCGGTATCTTCATAGATTCCCAGGGCGAGGACCGTGGCCTCCAGGGATGAGATCTTGATTCCTTTCTCCCGGAAGAGTTCCACGAAGATCGTTGTTGTGGAACCACGCTTCCGGATCACCGATTCGTCAGCCGGGATGTCTCCGGGTGCTGCCGGATGATGATCGTAGATGTGAACCTCGACGCCCGGTTTGCCGATCAGTTCGGCGAATTTCCCGATTCGTTTCCGGGAACGGGTATCGACGATGATCAGTCGCGTGACTTTCTCCAGTTCGATATTCTTGAGACGATCGAATTTCAGGGTGTAACTGGCGGCATGGAGAAAGAACTGCCGAAGGCTCTGTTCCTGGGAGCCGGCGAAGACGAGCTTGGCCTCTGGATAGAACTTTGCCGCTGCCACCATGGAGGCCAGGCAGTCGAAATCGGCATTGACATGGGTGGTGATTACATCCATGAAGGTCTTCCCGGCAGAATTACGTGAAGATTTCTTTTTCCTCACTATAATTTGGCGGAGTAGGCATGTCAAACCTTTTGCTTCTCTTTATGGACGTCTTCTTCTGAAAAAACTGTGCTTGAAATTCTTGACTGTCTTCTTGAAAAATGGTAAAACTTGCATTCGAATTTGACTCGGTTGTGTACGCCGCTGTAGCTCAATGGTAGAGCAACGCATTCGTAATGCGTAGGTTGGAGGTTCAATTCCTCTCAGCGGCTCCATGCTCTGATCCGCATTTTTCCCATTCGGGCAAGGTTTCACACAAAATGGCATACAAGGATCTACGGGAATTCGTCCGGATACTGGAAAAACGGTCCCTCCTGAAACGGATTTCCGTAGAGGTCGATCCGGTCCTGGAGATCGCCGAGATTACCGATCGGATCTCCAAAGAGGGCGGCCCGGCGCTCCTTTTTGAAAAGGTCAAAGGTTCTTCCTATCCCCTTCTGATTAACGCCTTCGGCAGCATGGAAAGGATCTGTCTCGCCCTCCAGGTTGATTCCCTGGAAGATATTGCCGGGGAGATCCTGGAGATCATCGAGCCTGAGGTCCCGACCAATCTCATTGGTAAGCTCAAGCAACTTCCGAAGTTGAAGCGGCTGGCCAACTTCATCCCCAAGACGGTCAAATCCGGGCCGGTGAAGGAGATCATCGAGAAGGAGAATCCTTCCCTTAGCGATCTTCCGATCATTCAGTGCTGGCCTCAGGACGGTGGCAAATTTATTACCCTTCCTCTTGTTTTTACCCGAAATCCGGCGACCGGAAACCCGAACTGCGGGATGTACCGGATGCATGTCTATGACGAGAAGACGACGGGGATGCACTGGCACATCCATAAACATGGCTCAAAACATTTTCAGGACTCCCAGCGGCGCCAGGAGCGGCTTCCGGTCGCCGTGGCCCTGGGGGCGGACCCGGCCGTGATCTATGCGGCGACGGCGCCCCTGCCCGACGATTTCGACGAGATGCTCTTTGCAGGGTTTCTCAGGGGGGAGCCGGTGGAAATGGTCCCCTGCGAGACGGTCGATCTCAAGGTGCCGGCCCATGCAGAAATCATTCTGGAGGGTTACGTCGATCCCGATGAGACGCGGATCGAAGGCCCCTTCGGGGATCATACGGGGTATTACTCTCTATCCGAGGCCTATCCTGTTTTTCACATCACCTGTATCACCCGCAGACGGGATCCGCTCTATCCGACGACGATTGTGGGGAAACCGCCCATGGAGGACTGTTTTCTCGGAAAGGCGACGGAACGGATCTTTCTCCCGCTCCTGCAGAAGCAGTTGCCTGAAGTGGTCGATATGAATCTCCCGTTGGAGGGGATCTTTCACAATATCGCCTTCATCGCCATCGACAAGCGTTATCCCGGCCATGCCCGGAAGGTGATGCATGCCGTCTGGGGGACAGGGCAGATGATGTTCACGAAGATGATCGTCATCGTCGATGCCCACGTCAATGTACAGGACAACTCCGAGGTCCTCTGGCGGCTCGGGAACAACGTCGACTGGAAACGGGATGTTGAAGTTGTCGAGGGACCCCTCGATGCCCTCGATCATTCGTCGCCCCTTCCCAAATATGGCGCCAAGATCGGGATCGATGCCACCAAGAAATGGCCTTCCGAGGGGCACCTGCGGGAGTGGCCCGACGATATCGTCATGCACGAAGAGGTCCAAAACCTTGTCACGGAGCGTTGGAAGGAATATGGCCTGTAATCCGGAGGCAATGAAGATGAAAAGGTTATCTGAAATAACGGATTTTCGCAGCATCGTTTTTTTCGGGATACTCTTGCTGCTTCTGATCCCCTCCTGTCGGACAGGGCGGGAACTGGTGAAGGATATGAAGCTTCCCCAGTATGCACAGGTATGGAGATCGGTCGAACTGGAGAAGACGAAGATCGACTCCATTGCCATTCTTCCGATGACTGTTCCGCCGGTCGGGAAGGAAGACCGGGAAAGCGGAGACTTGCTCTGTTCCTTTTGTGGGAAACCAGTGGCGGAGCACCACGATTTCTCGAAGGCGGGGGAGCGAATCTCTTCTTACCTGGATGCAGCGCTGCGCAAGGCGGCACCCTATGAGATCGTTCCTCCGGAAAAAGTCTACGCTACCCTTAAGATTGAAGAGGTTTCACCCGAACGATACAAGGATATGATCTTCCTGAAGGGACTCGGAAGAGAATTGGGGGTGGATGCCCTGGTGGTGGGTGAGATCCTGAAGATACATGAACGGGAAGGGGAAAATTATTCAGTGGTCAACCCGGCCACCATTGCCTTCCGTCTGACCATGGTTCGTGTGGAAGACGGCCGGGAACTGTTCAAGGTGAACTATGAGGAGACGCAGCGGTCGCTGAACGAAGAGCCGCAACGGCTTTTCCATCCTTCCAGGATTCGTTTCCGATGGCAGACGGCCGAAGAGCTTACGCGAGCGGCCATAGAGGAGGTCGCGAAGACCTTCCCGGGTGTAAAACCCTCACCGTAATTGTTTGGTCAACTCGAGTGTGTCAGGAGGTTCTTTGTGGAACAGGTCCTTTTCGCTTTTTTAGGCGGTGTACTTTCCTTTGTCTCACCCTGCGTCCTCCCTCTCGTCCCGGCCTACATCTCCTTTATCTCCGGGGTCTCGGTGGAAAAACTGGTGACAAAAGAGAAATCCGCTCCGGCCTTATCCGGGGTCTTTCTCAGCTCCCTCCTTTTTGTGCTCGGCTTCTCTCTTGTTTTTATTCTTTTAGGCGCATCGGCAACCTTCTTCGGCCGTCTGATCGGAAGCCAGATGGGGTTGTTGCGCAAGATGGCCGGCCTGCTCCTGATCGTCTTTGGTCTCCATACCATGGGGGTCTACCGAATCGGTTTTCTGAATTATGAGAAGAGGCTCCACCTGAAATCTGGCAAGAGTTCCTATCTCCAGGCCTTTTTGATGGGGATCGTTTTCGCCTTTGGATGGACCCCCTGTATCGGTCCGATTCTGGCGGGGATCCTGGCGCTGGCAGGTACGCAGGAGAGCGTTGCCTTCGGGGTGCTCCTCCTGTCGGTCTATGCTTTGGGACTGGGCCTCCCCTTTTTGCTGACGGGGCTTGCTACAGGATGGTTTCTCAATTTCTTTGAACGGATCAAACGACACTTCAAGTTTGTTGAGGTGGCGTCAGGCGGTCTGTTGATCACCATCGGGGCATTGATTCTGACCAACCGTCTCGGGATCCTCTCGGGGTGGATCATGGATCTATTCCCGGCACTTTCGAAACTCGGCTGAAGGGGAAGGTATGTTGATGCAGAGGAACATCCGGTTACTTCTTCAATCCCTTCTGGTCGGTCTGCTGATCTTTCTCCTTGCCGGAGGGACGGCCTGCAGGAAGGAGGAACCCCATGAGGTGCCCCACGATACGGCGGAAGGGTGGAAGGCGCCTGCCTTTGTTCTCAGCGACTTGGAGGGGAATCAGGTTCGATTCTCCGATTTCGCAGGCCAAGTGATGATTGTCAATTTCTGGGCTTCCTGGTGCGGTCCCTGCCGGATGGAAATCCCCCAGCTTGTCGATCTCAACAATCGGTTCCGTAAACGAGGAGTGGTGGTGGTCGGTATTGCCATCGATCCCGCCGGTCCGGAAGTATTGAGCAAATTCGCCCGCGAAATGCGGATCAATTATCCTCTTCTCATCGGTGATGAGAAGGTCTTCTACGACTTCGGGGGGCTGGTAGGGCTTCCCACCACCTTCGTCATTGACCAGCAGGGGATGATTGTCGACAAGCATGTGGGCCTCGTCGGTCCGGAGGTCCTGGAACGGCGGGTTCTCTCCCTCCTCCAATAATGACTCCCCAGGAAGCTATCGCAGCAGGACTCCACGATGTTCCTCCTTTGCCACTCCTTCCCGGTGATTATATTCACTGTGGGAACCCCTTTGAAGTACGTAAACAGAAGCGGACCAGCATGAGCATGACCGGTACTTCGATCAGGACTCCTACGACCGTGGCCAGGGCGGCGCCGGAGGAGAGACCGAAGAGCATGACGGCCGTTGCGATAGCGACCTCGAAATGGTTGGAGGCGCCGATCATGGCTGCAGGAGCGGCGTCCCGATAATTCAAACCGAGCATCTTCGCCAAACCGTAACCGAGACTGAATATGAAGATGGTCTGGATGAAAAGGGGAACGGCAATCCACAGGATGGTGAGCGGGTTGGCAAGGATGACCTCACCTTTGAAGGAGAAGAGAAGGACCAGCGTGAGGAGGAGGGCCACGATCGTGACAGGGGTCAGCAGATGGAGAAAACGCTCCCGGAACCAGGCCTCCCCCTTGATCGTGATGATCCATCGCCGGGAAAAATATCCGGCAACGAGAGGAAGCGCCACATAGGCTCCGATGGAGAGGAGCAGCGCCTCCCAGGGAACGGGAAGCCTACCCATGCCGAGGAGGAATCCGCCCAGCAGACCGTAGAGGACCAGCATGGTCAGGGAATTGATGGCAACCATCACGAGGGTGAGTCCGTCATTCCCCTTTGCCAGGAATCCCCAGACGAGGACCATGGCCGTACAGGGAGCAATCCCTAACAGGATGCATCCGGCGAGGTAGCTCCGCCACAGGGGAATTTCAAGCATCCTGACGCCGTTGTGAAGGACGACGGTCCCGGCGCCATGGGCGGTGCCCAAGGGGAGGTCCAGGCCGAGAGGCATCCTGACGTAGTCCATTGCTTCCGGGCCGATGAAACCATGAAAAAGAGTCCCCAGAAAGAAGAGGGCGATGGCATACATGGTGAAGGGTTTGATCGCCCAGTTGAGAAAGAGGGTCAGACCCACAGGCTTGACGCTCTTCCCGGCCTTGACCACCTCGGCGAAGTCGATCTTCACCATGATCGGGTACATCATGAAGAAGAGACAGACCGCGATGGGGATGGAGACGACAGGCGCCCCGTGCACGTTGAGTGTCATGCCGTCCAGGAAGGTGGCGACCCGAGGGGCGACCTTTCCCAGTATGATCCCTACCACGATGCAGAGCCCGACCCAGAGGGTCAGGTAGCGTTCGAAGATGCTCATTCCTCCCGGTTTCTTAGTGATACAGGCTCCTGTTGCCAAGATCGACTCCTTTTTATGATCCTTCCAGTTTCGCCGGCAGTTTTTCAATATAGGCCCGGATCTCGTCCCGAACTCGTCGATAGTGTTTCAGGGCGTCTTCTTCCGATTTTGCTTCCCGCTCCAGGGCAGGGGGATCATCGAAGCCTTTGTGAATGACCTTTGCCCTTTCCGGAAAGACGGGGCAGTTCTCACGGGCATGACCGCAGACGGTGATGACGTAATCGAAGTCAAGCTTTTCGAGTTCAGTGAGATGCTTGGAGCGGTGCCCTGAGATGTCTACGCCGGCCTCGGCCATGACGCGTACGGCCTTCGGGTTGAGGCCGTGGGTTTCGATTCCCGCGGAACAGGCGTCGATCCGGTCACTGTGGAGATGGCGGGTCCATCCTTCCGCCATCTGGCTTCGGCAGGAGTTGCCGGTGCAGAGAAAGAGGATTTTCAGCATTTTTCCGGATGACACAGAATCTCCGGTGGAATTTTCAGGATTTCTTTCAGCCGCGTCATGTCTTCCCGGTAACGGCGGGTCTTATTCAGAGAGTGATGGACCCAGTGAAGGGTCTCCCGTACCATGAAAGAGGCCTCCTTGCCGGCAGGGCGGTAGTAGATCCAGCGCCCTGCCTTCCGGGTTTCTACAAGGCAGGCATGTTTCAGTATGGCGATGTGCTTGGAAACGGTCGAGGGGGCGAGTTGTACCAGTTCAGTAATCTGGCAGACACAGAGTTCGCGGCCCTCCAGGGCGTAGAGGATCCGCACACGGTTCTCGTCGGCGAGGGCCTTGGTGATCTCCATGAATTCTTTCATCTGGAGGGATCCTCATTAACTGCATGAACTTCCAGGCGTGCCGGTGATGGAAAAACCGTGGGACTCTGAAAAGTCGATGGTGGAGTTCATGAGGAGGGTGTCCGCCTCTGGGGTCATGAAAACCTCCAGGTCTCCATAGCGTGCGCTCTTGTCGCCATCCCGGGCGACTTTGGCTATGTCCATAGCCAGAGAGGGGCCTCAGCCGCCCGGGGCGGTGAAGAGGCGGATTCCCTGATCGGCTGCATTCCGCTCTTTCAGGATCTCCTTGAACTTATCGATAGTCTTTTCCGTTAATGACAGCATGACAATCTCCCTTAGTTTACAACAATTCGTTATATGGCGAAATATAGCATTGTGGCTGGAGATTGTCAAATTAGAAAATGGTCTTGTGCTACCTTTTCCTGAAGAAGAGTAGGGGAATTCCCGTGAGGAGAAAGAGCATGGAACGCGGTTCCGGCACTGCTGTAATCGGGTGGATGCTTCCGGGCAGTCCCTGAACATTTACAACGTCAAAACCGGGGGAACCTCCGAAGTTATCGAGTCCGACGATCTTGATGCTGACAACCGGATCCTTATAGCCGATCGCTCCCAGATCGAAGGAGGTCGTCTTGTTATCAACGGCGGTTCCCAGATAGGTATAAGCAGTGAGATCGCTGCTGACAAAGACATCGGCACGTTCGCCGTTCCCGCCCGTTTCCCGGATGAAGATGTCATTCCCTGAGCCATCGAAGATTGTTTCGTCGGTAAATCCTACGGTGACAAAAGAATTTTTCGGAAGGGAGAGAAAATCTACGGAGGTGCCGGGGTCATCCCCCAGGATAACATCCAGCGGGACCGCTTCCGGGTATACCCCGGGGAAGGTCCCACCATAAGGGCCCGCAATCGGTCCTTCACCGCTGTCTAAATAATCAAGGACGGTATCTGCGTAACCGATGAGCGGAGCAGCATCCGCCCTCGAAGCATAGGAAATGTATAGTGTAAGAATGATGAAAGATAATGTCATGATGGATATCGCTTTTCTCATGGGAAGTGTCTCCTTTTTGTTACAAGGGATGTGGAAAAGGACGTGTGTATAACCTGCCCTGTGGTTATTTCGTCGAGTGAGAAGGTTGCACTATTCTTTACGGAACAATGGTGAAAAACTTTAATGGTTTTTCAACGTTCATCTCGTTTGTCATTACCTCTTCCCCAGGGAAACTGCATTGCACAACAAAAAGATATTTACTTCTCCACGTCTGCGATGGTATCGTTCCAAAATAATTAAAACAGGATTTCTCCTATGGAAACGACGGCAAAATTTCAGACCCGCTGGTATCAAAGCATTGCCTTCAAAGTGTCTCTTTCCATCTCGGTGCTGATCGCCGTCACGGTCATCCTGTTGAGTATCATGATCCTGAAGGAGGAACGAAGCCACACGGAGAGCGAACTTCTCAAGATCGGTATTTTTATCACACAGACCCTGGCGAAACAGGCGGCCTTGCCGGTAATCTTCAACGACCGGCCCTCCCTGGAAAATCTCCTCGTTGTTTTTCAGAATCGATCCCCTGTCCCGAGTGTTGAAAACTTTGTTTCCTATGCATTGATCTATGATCAATTCGATCAGCTCCTGGTACAGGCCGGGGAGACGAAAAATATCCGACCGCTGGAGGAACTGCCCATCGAGGCCAAGCATCCGCAAAATCATTTTATTCGGAAGATGGATGATACGCATCTTGAAATCAGTGTTCCCATTGTCTACCGGCAGAAAAGTGTTGGTGTCATCCGCGTGGGGATTACGGAGAAGTATCGGAACGAACTGCTCCAACGGGTGGAAAAAAAGACGTTGATCACAACGATGGGTCTTCTCCTTCTGGGGATTCTGATGAGTCTCTTCATGGCGAGAAGGTTTATACAACCGATTATCACTCTTGCCGATTTTGCACACCGTATTGGAGACCGACACTGGGGGGAGACGTTGAAGATTGATACCCGCGACGAGGTGGGAGACCTGGCCCGGACGGTCAATGAGATGTCGGTCAAGTTGAAGGAAGCCTTTGATGAAATCCAGAAGACGCAGAACCAGTTGATCCAGTCGGAGAAATTTTCCGCCCTCGGGAAGCTTTCAGCCAACCTCTCCCATGAACTCAAGAATCCGCTGACGTCGATCAAGATGATCATGGAAACGGCCACGGAAAACGAAGACGAACTCGATCTGACACCGCAGGATCT
>CAYQVN010000005.1:0-25388 GCA_964420895.1 uncultured Nitrospirota bacterium
TCGCCGCCACGATCATCTGGCGCATCCGCGTTCCCCGTGTGATCCTGGCAGCGGCCGTCGGTTCCACCCTCTCCCTCGGTGGACTGGTTTTCCAGGCACTTTTACGCAATCCCCTGGCCGAGCCCTACATTTTAGGGATTTCAGGCGGGTCTGCCATTGGAGCGATCGGCGGATTACTGGTAGGCCTTTCTCCTTTCCCGGGGGTCCCTCTGGCGGCTTTTACCGGCAGCATGACGGTATTGGGCCTGATCCTGCTGCTCGCCATCCGGGGGTCCAGGCAAAGCAAGGACGCCCTGCTCCTCGGTGGCGTGATGATGAATGCCTTCTGCGCTGCGGTCATCCTCTTTCTGATTTCCATTACCCAATCTGCCCAGGTTCACCAGATCCTCTTCTGGCTGATGGGGGATCTTTCCCGGGTCACCTCCCATCAACTGCCGATCCTCTTGCCGATCCTGCTCTGTTTTCTGGTTATCTTCCTACTGGCCCGCCCCATGAATCTTCTGGTGATGGGAAAGGAAAGTGCCCTCAGCATGGGGGTGAATGTAAAAACCGTGACCTTCACCCTCCTGGTCCTGACGTCGTTCATGGTCAGTCTGGTGGTCTGCCAATCCGGTCTGGTGGGCTTTGTCGGACTGGTCATTCCGCACCTCCTCCGCCTGATGTTGGGACCGGATCATCGTCTGCTGGTTCCCGCTTCCATTCTGGGTGGAGCAGCCTACCTGATCCTTTGCGATCTTCTGGCGCGTATTCTGCCAAGCGAAGGAGAAATGCCCGTGGGGATCATCACGGCCATGATCGGCGCTCCCCTCTTTGTCTACCTCCTCTGGAGAGCGAATAAATGACGGCCCTGTCAGTTCGGAATCTCCATCTTGACTATGACCACAAGCAGATTCTGCGTGGGCTCACCTTCCACGTATCACCGGGGGAATTCTTTGTCATTATCGGCCCCAACGGCGCAGGGAAAACCACACTTCTCAAAGCCTGCGCCGGTATCACCCGGCCACGAAGCGGTGAGATCGAAATCCAGGGCAAAGCACTCCACCATTTTTCAAGGCGATCTCTCTCCCGTGTCCTCGCCGTGGTTCCTCAGCAGGTTCCTCTCGATTTCCCTTTCCTCGTTGCTGAAACGGTTTTGATGGGCCGTTCTCCCCATCTCGGGCTTTGGGGCATGGAAAGTTCTGAAGATTACCGGATTGCCGAAGAAGCGATGACCTTTACCGACATTGCACATCTGGCGGAGCGACGGTTGGATCAGTTAAGCGGCGGGGAACGACAGCGGGTCATGATCGCCCGGGCGATCTGTCAACAACCCCGAATCATCTTTCTCGATGAGCCGACAGCGTCCCTCGACCCTTCTCACCAATCCCGGATCATGGACCTCATGGAAAGGCTCCGCCGTCATCGGCAGATCACAGTGATTATGATCTCCCATGACCTGAATCTGGCAGCCCTTTACGGAGACCGCCTCCTCCTCCTGAAGGAGGGAAACATTGAAAAAACCGGAAGCCCGGGAGAGGTCTTGACGGCAGAACAATTGCAAAGGAGTTATGGTTGCACCCTGCTGGTCGATCAATATCCCTTAAGCCCGGTGCCAAGGATTGCAACCATCCCGGAAAAGTACCGGAAAGATCCCGGCCATTTGACAGATTCTGATTGAAGTGTTACAAATTAAAGACGAATTGTCTGTGGAGTATGGGGGGCAAAAGAATCGGTTTTCTTGTCTGAGATCCTTTCCCTTCTATCGTCATGGTTGACCTGCGTCCTGATCGAAAGACGCCCCTCTCTCCTTTTTTCGTCCATGCCTGCCTCGAAGGAATGAAAGCATGCCCAATATTGTTCCTCTTCATTCCCATTTTAATTCTCGTCCATCTGAAGACGGGACAGACTTCCGAAAGATGTTGCAAGGGACGCGGTGTCTCGTCCTCCACATGGATCCCGGCGGTGATCTTCTCTTCATGAACGCCTATGCCCGACAATTCTTTGGACTGAAAACCGAGGAGATGACCGGGCAAAATGTTCTCGACCTCCTTCTGCCGAAAGATGCCGCCGATTATTCCAAGCTCCAGTCTATGATCGACGGGATCGCGAAAAACCCCGAGCGTTACGCCAACATGGAAATGCAAACCCAGAACTGTTATGGAGAACGGAAATGGGTTTTGTGGACCAACACGCCCATCCTGGACGGTCGTAACCGGATCACGGGAATTCTCAGCATGGGTAACGATATCTCTGAACGGAAATCAGATGAGGATATCCTCCTGGGATGCTGCAGCAATCTCCGGAAAAAGGTCGAAAAAGACAACGCTCAGTTACGCAAGGCCTATGAAAAACTTCGGAAGGAGATTCAGGAACGGCGATGGGCCGAAGAGGTCTTACAACTTTCAGAAGAGAAATATCGCCTCGTTGTCGAAAACGCCAACGAAGCAATCGTCATTGTCCAGGATCACCATATCCGTTTCTTCAACCCCAAAACCCTGAAAGTCCTGAATCTGCCCCTGGAGCAAATCTCCACCGATTCCCTGGACGACATCATCCATCCCGAAGACCGGGACATGGCCCGGGAGCGTCGGCTCAAAATGCTCCGGGGGGAGAGCGTCTCCGCCATCTATCAGCTTCGGACGGTCGACAGGGAGGGAACCACCCGCTGGCAGGAGGTGAATTCCGTCCTGATCTCCTGGATGGGAAGGCCTGCCATTCTGGCGTTCTTTACAAACATCACGGAACGAAAAAAAGCCGAATTCGCTATCGAAACCTACCAGACGCAGCTCCGGTCCCTGGCATCAGAACTTTCTCTTGTAGAGGAACAGGAACGAAGACGGATTGCCACCGGCCTTCATGACCACATCGGTCAGACCCTGGCCATTACTAAAATAAAATTGGGGGCATTGGGAACCCGCCTCAACACTGAGGCGGAAAAGGAAGAAATTATATTCATCCGCTCCCTGCTGGATCAGACGATCGACTATACAAAGACCCTGACTTTTCAGCTCAGCCCGCCCATCCTCTATGAACTGGGATTTGAGGCCGCAATGGAATGGCTGGGCGAAGAGGTACAGAAAAACCATTCCCTCCGTTTTCATTTTGAAAATGACGAAGCGGAAAAACCGTTGTCCGAAAATGTCAGTGTCCTTCTATTTCAGGCCGTCCGGGAACTGGTCATGAACATCATCAAACATGCCGAGGCCCGGATGCTCAAGATCTCCGTTCAACGGGAAAAGCAGATGATTCTCCTCCTCGTCGCAGACGATGGGAAGGGGTTTAATAGTATGGAAATCAACCCCACAAGCTTTGGTCTGTTCAGCGTTCGTGAGCGGATGAATCACCTCGGCGGAACCTTTGAAATTGAATCCAGCCCGGGACAGGGGACAACCATGGTTTTGAAGGCCCCACTGCTCACGGCGGTAGAAGAAGGAGCCCAAAATGAAAATCCGTGTCCTCCTGGCGGATGATCATAAGATGGTACGGAACGGCCTGCGGACGTTGCTGGAATCACAAAAGGATATTGAAGTGATCGCCGAGGCCGAAGACGGAAGAACCACCGTTCAACTGGCAACAAAGTTACAGCCCCATATCGTGATCATGGATATCGCCATGCCGGGTCTGAACGGTATTGAGGCAACCCGTGAGATTGTCGGAAACCTGCCGAAGGTAAAGGTCATTGCCTTGTCCATGCACAGCGAGAAGCGATTCGTCGGAGAGATGCTCAAGGCGGGGGCCTGCGGATATCTGCTCAAGGACTGTGCCTTTGAAGAACTGATTACAGCCATCCGGGCAGTCTACCACCATCGGACCTACTTAAGCCCCATGATCGGGGATCTCATCGTCAATAATTTTGTACGGAATGCGGAGAAAACCGAACCGAGCGTCTTTTCCAAGTTGTCAAAGCGGGAGCGAGAGGTCCTTCAACTTCTCGCCGAGGGGGAAGCAACGAAGGAAATTGCCGATCACCTCTGTGTCAGCATCAAAACGGTGGAGGCCCACCGAGCCCATATCATGTCGAAACTGGATCTTCGGAGCGTAGCGGAATTGACCAAATATGCCATCCGGGAAGGCATCACTTCCCTCTGAATTCCTGAGGAATGCTCCTCCACCTGCTACGCGGGATGAAAGCAACTTTCCTTCAAGTTTGCAGAAACTTCTGAAATTGTTCCTTGATCTCCAAGGCATCTAGAGGAATATTGGGAACCGCTGCATTTCCCGGCAATGCGAGGGCATGGATGAAGAGGGAACCGTCAAGGGGGGTCTCCATGGCCTGTTGCAATTCCTCGCGGGAAGCGGCTTTGGCAGTGTGGCGGATCCCGAATCCCCGGGCAACCAGTTCCAGATCGACACAACCGGCCGTCAGGGTCGGCTGGTTTCCCGTGGAACCGTAGGAGGCATTGTCGACGGCGACGACGGTCAGGTTCCCGGGGCGGGCCATGGCCACCGTTGCCAGGGTGCCCGGATTCATAAGAAGACTCCCGTCACCATCAATAACGAAGACCGGTTTTTCCGTCGAGAGAGCAACGCCGAGACCAATGGGTGTTGTCATCCCCATGCTGCCCAGCATATAGAAGTTGGACGGTTGGGGCAGCAAGGCATAAAGTTCCTTGGAAGGGATCCCCAGGTTACAGATCACCACATTCCCTTCCAACACGGGACAGAGCGTCTCCATGACCCCGTAGCGGGTCAGGACCGGGTCCGGGTTCTTCCGGTTCGGTTCAACGGCAACGGCTTCACAGCGGCAACGCTCCAGGGAATGGGAGATCTCCAGGGGGGAATCCTCCCAGAGGGATGGACTGAGGAGAAAGGCGTGGATCCGTTTCTCCCGGTAGAGGGACGCCAATTCCCCGGCTACAGCAGCCAGCTGTTCCGGGCGTTCCAAGAAGGTGTAGCCAATCCCCACGGCATCAAAGAGCCGCGGCAAAACCTCTCCCATGGGAACCTGGGCAGCGATCCCCTCCTTGTAAATCCCCCGTTGGCTCACGAAGAGAGCCAGAGGAAGTTCATAAAAACCGGTCAGAGAGAGAAGGGCATTGAGCATATTCCCGACTCCGGAACTCTGAACAATCATGGCCGGCCGCCTCCCGGACAGAGCCGCCCCGGCACAGATCCCGACGCCATCCTCTTCCCGGGTCAGGGGGATCCGGAAAATCGACTCGTCGGCCAGGGCAATCAGATTGCGCACCCGGTCGCAGGGGAGGGTCGCCAGAAGATCGACGCCCGCCTCCTTCATGATCGTAATCAGTTCTTCTTCAGGACAGTGCATAAGAGTTCTTCGATTCCTTCATCGGTTATGGTTTTCGAGATAAAATCTCCCTCCACCTGGGCGGCCCGTCCTGCATCCCGGATGGCCTTTTCCCCACCCCCGGTGATGTTAAGCAGGATAACCTCGTCGGAGGAGATCTCTTCTGTTTCCACGGCCTTCTTCAGGGCCGCGACGGCTATGGCCGCTGCCGGGACGATATCAATCCCTTCCGTCTCTTCGAAGAGCGCCCGGGCCTCGGCCATCTTTTTATTCGTGACACCATACATGTTTCCCGCCGACGCCGTCAATGCATCGTAGACCCCGCCGCAAATCGCGTAGGCGGGATAGCGGCTCGAAAGAACACGTGTGGAGATCTCCTCAATCAGGCCCGGATCGAGATCCTCCGGGGCCAGCTGCCGCTCTCCTCGTTTCCAGGCATGAACCATGGGGGCAAAGGGAAGATTCTGGGCCAGGTGGAGACGGGGCAGCCGTTCCCCGAAGCGGCCGTCTTTCAGGAACCGTTCCGACATCTCCCAGGTGGCAATCGCACCGGCACCGCTCCCCACCGCCTGGAAATAGGCATCGGGGAGCCTTCCGATTGTGGAAACCGCCTCCTGCAGAACAACTCCCAGTCCGTCACGCTTGGCCACATTCCGCACCCCCCCTTCAAAGGGCATTCCGGAAACCCGGGCAATCCGCTCGGCCACATCAATGGCATCGGCGTAGTCGCCGTCTTCCACGACGGCTGTCGGGACCCGGCTCGCAGTTTTCAGATACCACATCTCATTGAGACACATGCGGGGCACCACGATGACCACGGGGAAACCGGTCCTGGCAGAAAGGTGGGCAAAGGCACGGGCGGTGTTTCCTGCCGATGCGACCACAAGGCCGTCCTTTCCGTTTTCCCGGGCATTGGCCAGGACCACTTCGGCCTCAAATTCCTTGAAGGTACAGCTCTCGATCCCGGCACCCTTCTCCGGCCAGAAACCGTTGAAGGCAATAAAGAGGTGCTTGAGACCCAAAATGCTGCCCAGGTCCTCCGAGTGATAGACCACCGGTGCGGCGGCATCTTCACGGGGTGCCTGGACAGGAAGCCAGTTGAAGCGCCAGATCCCCCGGCGCCCTTCAATACGAAACTGCCGATCGGGAAATTCGCTCTTCAGCAAGGCATCGGGACAATGCTCACAGGAGGCACACTCCTCCGCTCTCAGATAGGCTCCACACTTGCGGCAATGCAAAAGATAATCACTCATAAAAGCTCCGCGACCAATTCCATGATATCCGTAATTCGGATCTGTTTTTCATAGCCTTCCATCGCTTCGTTCACCTTCTGATAACAGGCGGGACAACTCAGGATGAGGCGGTCCGCTTGTTTCGCTACGGCCTCAGCGATGGTCAAACGTCCCATGGCCACGGCATTTTCGTGAAAGACCTTTCGTGCCGCACCACCGGCCCCGCAACAGCGGGAATCAAGACCGTTTCTGTCAAATTCGAGCAGTTCCAGACCGGGGATGCTTTTCAGGACCTCACGGGGTTCCCGGATGATCCCGACGCCCCGGCTCAAATAACAGGGATCGTGATAAATCACCCGCTCCGGCAGTTCCCGGCGGACCGCAAGCCGCCCCGTCCGAAAGGCATCTTCCGCGATCTGGGTGATATGTCGAATGCGGAAGGGGAGTTCCCCGTCGTAAAAAAGCGGCCACTCCCGGGCCATCATGTTCACACAGCATGGACAGGAACAGACCAGGGTCTTCACCCCCCGGGCGACATAACCGTCTACGAGTCGCCGGACCATCTCTCGTAGCAGATCAAACTGCCCCGTGATGAAGAGGGGAAAACCGCAGCAGACCTCCTCTTCCGGCGGGAGCATGGTAAAGGGGAGTTCCATGGCCTGCAAGACGAGTACATCGCCCCGGACCATCGGTTGCGCCTCGTAAGCACCGGTACAGCCGGCGTAGTAGCCCGTTACAGCATGATCCGCGACTTCCACCGCTTCAGGGAACCAGGGGGCAAAGCGTTCCGCAGGTTCTTTCCCGTAGACATTGCCGGTCCTTTGCACCACCTCCGGCATCTCCCGTTGCGGACCGATCGGTCCCAGACCCCGGTCGACCATCTCCTTGCGCAGCATCGGCCAGAGACGCTGGGTATCGATCCCCACGGTACAGGCCTGGCTGCAGGCCCCGCAGGTCGTGCATTCAAAGATGGCCCGGGTGAACTCCTCCAGGAGATTTTGATTGACCTCTCCCTCCCCGAAGAGGGTCGCCTTCAACCCCTCGGTGGAACGAATGAACTCCTTGAACATCCGGATTTTTTCCGGTGGAGAGATCGCCGGATTCCCCGTCACATCCTGCACAGGGCAGCATTTCAGGCACTCCCCGCACTGGGTGCAGGCATCCAACTCGATCATCTGGCGGCGGGAAAGACCCGCCCTATAGGAATCCTTATGCCCCATGAATCACCCGCTCCCGCTCCTCTTCCCGACGGTTTGCCTCCAACATTACGTAGGGGGCGGTAAAAATATGGGAAGGGAGAAAGGGGACCAACGTCAGGACCAGCAGGAAATGGATCAGAAAGATCCGGCTCTCCGGGAATGGAGCGGGCATGAAGGCGAGGCCACGCAGGACGAACACCTTGACCTCCATGAGATCGACCCCGAAGACGTTTCGCATCAAAAGGCCCGTGGAACTGATCAACAGCAAGAGTATCGTCAGAAAAAAATTGATCCGGGAGAAATAGGCCCCTCGTTCGATGAACAGACGATAAAACAGGATATACCCAAGGGAGAAGGGAAGCAGGTATCCCGCAAAAAGACCCCAGGGCCGAAGATACATTACCCATATCGGCACCGGGTCGAGGGCGAGAAAGAGATGGCTCAGCACCACCACCACGAAGGAGAGATGAAAAAACCACTCTCCAGCCCACAATCCCTTGTTTACGAGGAAGAGTCTGCGCAGGAAAAGGATATCCATCACCGCCATGACGGCAGCAGCCATGCTGAATCGCCTTTGTCCCACCTGCGGGGTGGATGCCTTTCCCCAAAGTAACAGGCGCCAGAGGAGACGCCAGAGAAAAAAAAGCATCACTCCGTAGGCCGCCCATGTCAGCATCCATCCCATAGAGATCTCATCCGCTCCTTCCCGGATGTCCCATACTTTTCATTCCTCAGGAACAAATTCCACCGTCACGTTCCGCGGCACCGCCAGACCGGCCTCAACTTCCAGTGCCTTCAAAATGCCCGACGGGACCGAGCAGGCGGTGTGCTTCAGACAACCTGACGCCTTCTCGTAGACACGGTTGTTGTCAAACCGGATAAAGGCATCCTGAAGGGTCAGGGAAGAAATTTCCTCTCCCAGTTTCTGCACCATTTCGCAGTCGGACTCAATGGTCACGGAAAAATGTTTCCCGTCCTGCTTTTCCACCGAAACGACGGCGGCGAAACCGCACACCCCCGGATCTATCTTGACTCGGGTCATCTTTGTTGCATCACCCCTTGATCTTCACCGGCACATGATCCTTTTCCAGGATCGACTTGAGATTGGGGAAAGGATCTTTCATGTGCGGGATATGCATCGCTTTCATGAATTCCTTTTCAAACTCCGGCTCCACTGCGATTTCCAGGAACTGGACCCACCGGGCCTTTTCACTGGCCTCACGTCGTTTTCCCAGGTTCATCAAGGCCATGATTGCTCCGTCCCCTGCGGCATTCCCCACGGCATAGACCTTTTCGATGGCGCAATCCGGAAACATCCCCAAGGTCATCGAAGCCTGCGTATTGATATGACTCCCGAAGGCCCCCGCCAGAACCACCCGGTCGAGTTTTTCAATTCCCATTTTCTGCATCATCAGTTTTGCCCCGGCATAGAGGGCCCCCTTGGCCAGTTGCAGGGCCCGGACGTCACCCTGGGTCACGGTGATGTCGGTCCCGATGGAAGTCTCATCCGCCCAGGCCAGGACATACTCCGGTTTCCCGTCAACATCCTTCCGGATGTGGGGCGTGTCAAGGCCCTTGACGAATTTCCCGGACTTGTCGATGACCCCCGCCTTGAACATCTCGGCGATGACATCGATGATGGCCGAACCGCAGATCCCTTTGGCATTGACATTTTCTACATGGGTATGCCAATCCGCCTTGCCGATGACCTTATACTGGGGCACCTTCGTCTCCGGGTCGATCCGAACCTTCTCGATGGCCCCCGGTGCGGCCCGCATCCCGAACTTGATTTGGGCTCCTTCAAAGGCAGGTCCCGTCGCGCAGGAAGTGGAACAGACTGCATTCTTGTTCCCCAGGAGCAGTTCACCGTTCGTTCCGATATCGATAATCAGGACATTATCCTCGGAATGGTAGGGCTCTTCGGCGATGAGGACACCTACGTTATCCGCGCCGACAAAGCCGGCCTCAATGGGAAGAACATGAACATAGGAGGCATCATTAATCTGAAGCCCCAGATCCCGGGCCTTGAGATCAATACTATCCTGTACGGCCGGGATAAAGGGAGACCGGCCGATGTAGACCGGATTGAATCCCAGGAAGATGTGATGCATGGCGGTGTTAAAAACCACCGTCATGTCGACGATGGCAACGCCACCAGGCGTACCGTTGGAGCGAATGTCGGCGGTGATCTTCTCAATCACCTCGTTCAACCCATCGATGATCGCCTTCTGCATGATCTCAAGACCGTCATCATGGGTCATGGCGTAGGTGATCCGGGACATGACATCTTCCCCGTAAGGGACCTGTGGGTTCATCATCGATTCGGTGTTCACCACCTTGCCTGTATTCATATCACAAAGGTAGGCGGCCACCGTCGTCGTCCCGACGTCCACGGCAAGGCCGTAGGAGACTTCCACAAACCCCGGTTCAACCTTGACGATTTCTTTCCCCTTCCAGAC
Organism: uncultured Nitrospirota bacterium; assembly: GCA_964420895.1. Lineage (GTDB taxonomy): Bacteria > CG2-30-53-67 > CG2-30-53-67 > CG2-30-53-67 > CG2-30-53-67 > JAADIO01. The sequence goes on from CAYQVN010000005.1 coordinate 10,118, forward strand.
CGAAACCGTGACTTCCCAGTTTCCGGCCCGGAGAATATCCTGAAGCTTTTGCAGGATGACATAGTCGATAGAAAGGTTTTCCAGGCCGTACTCCGCCTTGAGTGCCTCCTGGATCCGCTCCAGATCACCTTTGGAAAGATCGTGCAGGGTCGGCTTTGCAAGTTTGATACAATATTTTTTCACGGCGGGATCGAGAGCAATCGTAATATCCTTGGCGGCCTTACGAACGATCTGTTTCCCGGCACGGGATTTTTCCGGCACAAAGAGTTTCACGTCCCCCTGTACCTCCGCGGCACAGGCCAGGCGCATCTGGGGTCCATCTTCCGGTTTGACAAACTTCCGTTCCACATCCGTCAGAGGAGACAGATGGGACATCCTCGATTCCATGGCATCTTTTTCAAAATATCCCTCTTCGACGCGGACCTTGCACTTCCCGCAGGTTCCCTTGCCGCCGCAGATCGATTCCAGATCGACCCCTAAGCTCTGGGCCGCTTCCAAGAGGGTTTTCCCTTCGTCCACCTCTCCCCGGCTTCCCGAGGGTTGAAAATTGACTTTATGTTTGCTGCTCATTGAAACTCCTTTATACGCTTTCCATTACATGTTTTGTTGGTTTGACGCGGCCTTTCGCCCGTCCGTAGGGACAGATTTGCAGGCAGAGACCGCAATTGGGCCGGTCCGTCACCCCCCGGGCGCCCTCCTTGTGCGCACGGCACCGGTGAGGTTTTACCAGACCATTGTAGGGGTCCCGTCGGGTCCAAGTCTTGCCCGTGATCGCCTTCGACGGACAGTAGTCGACACAGAGACGACAGTTGCCGCAGCGGCTGTGTTCATAGGGGACGTCGCCCTCCAAGGGCGCATCGGTCAGGACCGTCGCCAGGGAAAGTCGAGGCCCGAAGTGAGGACTGATCAGCAACCCGTTCCGCCCGATCCAGCCGATACCTGCACAGGTGGCGGCCATTTTATGGGTCAGAAGGGGATAGAGTTTGGCGATGAATTTGCCCCGGATGCGGTCCGAATCAGGCGGGATGCTGAGGGTGCGGAAACCCTTCCCTTTGAGATACCGGACCACCTTTTTCTGCAGCCGGTTCAAATGCTCCAAGGTATCTTCCCGTAGCGCTCGGTCCACCGCGATGGAAACAGCCCGGTTGAGGTGTCGGATATCCCCATCGAGGTGCTCTTCCAGTTCCGCCACCCCCACTACGGTCGCACCGGACCCCAGAAGCATCTTTTTCAATAACGATTTTCTCAATGCTGTTTTTCCTTGGCTTCCGCTTCTTCCTTCATTGTCTTCAGGGAACTGACCATCTTAATGGCATCTGCCAGAGCATTGGTCGCGTTATCGGCATACCCGTCGGCTCCCCACTTGTCGGCGATATCCCCGGAAACCGGCGCGCCGCCGATCATGATCTTGATATCGGGATTCTTCTTTTTCAGGTCTTCAATCACCTTCTGCATCCCCATCATGGTGGTCGTCATCATGGCGGAGAGACAGACCAGTTCGGAATCGGTTTTCACCTGTTCCTCGACGAACTGATCCAGCGGGACATCCCGGCCCAGATCATAGACATTGAATCCTGCGACATCAAACATCATCTTCACGATGTTCTTTCCGATATCGTGGACATCGCCTTCCACGGTACCGATCACCACCGAACCTTTCACCCCCAGGTCGAGCTGTTCCACATGGGGTTTCAAAATATCGAGACCGGCATAAAGGGCATCGGCGCACATGAGCAGTTCCGGGACGAAATACTCTTCCGCTTCAAAGAGCTTTCCCACTTCCTGCATCCCGCTGACCAACCCATCGAAAATGGCATCGTTCGGCTTGATCCCTTCATCGAGGGCCTCCTGGGAGCCTTCCTTGGCCGCATCTTCGTCATACTCGATCACGGCATTCTTCAGTTTTTCCAGGATTTCTTGAGTTCTCTCTTCGGTTGCCATTCCGTTCCTCCTATTATCCATTCATAGTATCCATCATGGTTTTAAAATTCTCCGCCGGCACCGTAGGCCAGATATCACATCCGGGCCAGACGGCGCTGACACCATCTTCCAGGCACTTCTGTATCGTCTCCTTGACCAGGTCCGGATTCCCCGCGACGAGTACGTTATAGGGATCATAATTCCCGAAGATCAGGGCATCGTCCCCTAACTTTTTCCGGGTGTCTACCACATCATTTTTCTGATCGACACTGATGGCCGTCGCACCCGATTCCACCATGGGCACGACGATGTTGTTTGTCTTGCCGCAAATATGAAGAACACTGGGAACGCTGATCTGTTCAAAGATGTTCTTGAGGTGCGGCAGGATCAGACTCTTGAAAACACGGGGACTCAACACATCGGAGGTCGCCCCCATTTCCCGTACCGTCAGGTAGTCGACACCGGCCGCTTCATACTCCTTTGCCACCGCTACAATGACACAGGTCAGGTCGGCCAGCAGTTTACCCACCTTGTCCGGTTTCTTGAAAGAAAGCTTCAGCAGGTCGTTGAGTTCCATAATCTGACCGGCGAGCGTAAAAGGTCCGAGCAGGTAGGAACCGATCGCCACGGTATCACCGATGGTTTTCTTGGCGATCCCGATCGCCTCTTTCATGAGGGGAACCCGGCCGCGTGTGACCAGGTCCGCAGGAATGGTGATTTCCATTCCCTCTTCACTGTGGATGACCTTCTCCTTGATCGTAGGGTAGAGCAGGTCGTCCGAGTTCGGATAGGTGTTGATCAGGGCGCCCATGGCTTCCGCTTCGACACAGAGGTCAAAAGGGAGCACACAGGAGTCAAGCCCGAAAAGCTGGGGCGTCGTCATTGCCGTTTCCGCCATCTGCTGCGCATCAAGATGAACATGAGCGAATTTGTAACCCAGTTTGTTCAGCCCTTCCGTCGTGGCATTGCCCATCCCGCTGAAGCAGACCGGCCGGTCCGTCGGCTCTCCCTGGAACAGTTTCAGGACCCTTTCTTTGGATGTCATAGTTTCCGTCAAAACATTTTCTCCTTGAGATATGAGGTTATCAATTACTTGGATTTTGCCTTCTTTCTCGCACCGCCGGTAATCATTTTATCGAGAAATTCCGAGAAGTGTTTCCGGATCGGCAGATCTTCATTTTCTGAAACTTCCCCGGTTTCATCATAGACCAGGGTGGAAAGCAGAATATTCGCCGTGGCGACACCGGGGAAGATCCGGGGCGCCGTCACAATAGGACCGTAGAAATTAAAATCCGCCCAGAGGGCCGTAGACATCCCCTGAGCCACGGCATCCATCGCCTTAAAACCATCCAGGCCCCAGATCTCCTTGGCCTCCTTCCACATATGGGTCCCGTTGGAATAGGCGCTTCCGCAGGGCAGCCCCAGCTTATCCTTGATCATCCGGTTGGCCAGCATGGAAAAGGAAGCCGCAGGAAGATTCATTACCGAGGAATCAACGAGGACCGAGTCGAAATCACCAGCCCCCTGATCGAGGAGTTTTTCCAATGAAGTCAGTCTCCCTTTCGGAGACTGGTCGGCATCATCAAAGGCCTGTACAAAAACGTGTTTGATACCGAGATCCTTGACTCGCTGCACCTGCCCCGGAATGTCCTTGTCCCAGGGCGTAATACTGTTGTACAGGAACCGGTCCTGCAACCCGAGTTTCGCTACATATTCCGTCGCCGCCATCCGTTTTTCGGCAACCCACATATCGATGGCAAAGGGCATGTCGGTGGTTTCCACAAAGAAATCAATATAGACCTTCGCCTCATCGGCGGAATTGGCCATCATGGCAACCATGCCCGGAATACCGGTGGCGACCGTCAGTTCTTCCTGTTTTTTGATCAGTTCTTTCGCCCTTACGCGGTCGAAATTGCCCTTGCGGTCCTGAAGAATTTTGTCCTTGTTGTGAAACATGGATGCAATTAGGAGAGGAGGGTTTTCCGCCGGCTGACCTCCAACCTTCAATCCGGCGATGTCACAAACTTTCTGTTTCGTTGAAAAGGTGAACATATTCATCATCCTCAAGTTATGAAATGAATAAAATCCGCGGGAGGGGGGCAAAAGAGGGGGGATTCCCCCCTCCCACGGCTAAAACACTTAGTAAATCCCGTGATCGAATTTCGTGGCCGGCAGGTACTCCCACTCCTCGCCCTTCCGGAACTTGGCATCGATGTCAATGCACTTCAAGGCATACTCAAAGGCATAGGGGATCCCCGGACCGTTCGGCACAAAACCGGCCAGGATCATTCCGACGGCCGCCGCCTCAAAGACCTGCTCCGAGGTCGCCCCGGCATTGATTGCCGGCACCACATGAATAATGCAGCGAGGAGAGCAGTAAGCGACACCACCGGACATGAACATCAGCTCCTTGACGCTCTTGGAAAGTGCTCCATCCCCGAAGATACTCGCGTAAAAATCGGCAAAGGTCCTACCGGGATCGGGTGTCACCGTATTAATGATCTTGAACATCCTCGGCACGAACCCGCACTTATCCTGCATGTACTGATTCACTTCTTCCAGCGTCATCTTCTTTTCGTCAGCCATAGCATCTCCTTTCTGCGATTGCCCGGTTGCTCCCGGAGGAGTTGTCCGAACAAACATGTTTTTGAGGTTTTCCCAGAATGTACCCATCACAACCCCCTCTCCATTAAAAAGGTCGATGGGGCCCCGCATCGTACAGGCCTCATCTACCCCCCTCTCAACTACGTCAGCTTCCACTCCCGCGCGACCTGGATAAACTTCTGAATATTTTCGTAAGGAACGGTCGGCGGAATATCGCATCCCGGCATGAGGACAAAACCACCGTCCGTGCCGGCTCTTTCGATAACCTCCCGACAGGCCTTCTCCACATCGTCCACCGATCCCTGAAGCATGATGGCGACGGGATCAACATTTCCGGCGAAACACATCTTGCCGTGGAGGACCTCTTTGGCCTTGCCGATATCGGTCTTGTGATCGAGACTGATACAAGTCGCCCCGGTTTCGGGCATCACTTCCAGGCGATCCGTCGTATTCCCGCAGATATGCAGCAGGGTATAGGCCTTTTTCGATTTCACCCAATCATTGAATTTTTTCAGGTAGGGTACGGCAAATTTTTCAAACTGCTTGCGGGAGATCAGATCCCCCGAAGCCGTCGGGTCGGCGAGCGTTATCACATCCAGCGTGCCGTCATCGACAAGGGGCTCATAGAGATGGATGAGCAGGTCCGTCGCAAAATCGGTGACCCGGTGGACGAGATCGGGATTTTTGAAGGTTGCCTTCATCATCACCTCTTCTCCGACGAAACGGGCCCCCAGGGTAAAGGGACCCCAGGCCGTCATGGTCACCACATATTCGTCGCCGATCTTTTTCCGGGTGCGGTGCAGGGCATTTTTGACTTCGTTGATGGTCGCTTCAGTGTCCAGCGCCGCAAAATCAAATTTCTCGATATCTTCCACGGAGGAGACGAGGTGTTCTTTCAGATCCGGTGCTCCCATGGTCCGAAACTTGATCTCCCCTCCAAAGGCTGCGGCATGGAAGTTGTTGTATCCCGAACCAGCGTAGACAATATCGCAGAGCAGCTTGTCCGCCATCGTCTCCAGCATGTCCGACATCTTTGCCGCATCCGTCGACAATTCCTCAAAACTGCTGTCAAACCCTTTGATACTCCACATGCCGGCACCGAAGAGAGAAACCGGTACTCGCTCCGGTTTGCCCCCCTCAAAGGCCTGCAGAATAATTTCCCGTGGTGTCATAAGTTGCTCACACTCCTTTCTGGAAAATGCAATGAACAAACGGTTCGAAGAACCTCCAGAACCTCTTCCAAATCCAGAGGTTTGCTGATCGATACGGCCCCCTCGGGCAGAAGGTTTTCCCCTGCCAGGATCACCGGGACACTTGCGATGACTCTCAATATAATACGTGCAGCCTCTCCAGAGGACAATCCGACCGCATCGGAATCGAGGATCACCGCTGCATAACGCTTCTCAAATGCCATCCGAACGGCCAGCGCCGTATGGCCGGCAACATCAATGTTGTAGCCATTCTCCCTGAGGATACCGTAGAGGTTCTTTATAAAGATCGGGTCCGATGAGCAGAGAAGGATATCATTCATGTCGCAATAGAACAGCAAGTTCCGTGCCACAAGGACATAACGCTTATAACATATTGATTTAATTATATTTACTAATAGTTTTCAAAAGCGGGAAAGCGGGAAAACGGGAAAAATTACCCCACGGCGCGGGGTACTATACCTCAGGTGGATTCTCGTCATCCTGCGATGCAACTGCAGGAGACGTAAAGTCTTATTTGTTAAATTCGTTCAAACCGTATTTGCGCAGTTTCAGATAGAGGGTTTTCCGGTTGATGCCGAGGATTTTGCTTGCCTGGGTCTGGTTGCCGCCGGTCTCGCGGAGGACCTTGAGAATGCATTCCTTCTCGATCTCCTCCAGCATCGGCTGCGTTCCGTCGGGAGAAGTCGACACCCGGTCGGTGATGGACAGATCGTGGAGACCGATCGCCCCGGTTTCACAGAGGATCACACTCCGCTCGATCTCGTTCTCCAATTCCCGGACATTTCCCGGCCAGGCATAGCGCCGGAGGATCTCCAGGGCCTCGGGGGCTACATCATGGACCGATTTCCCCATCTTCCGGGAATACTTCCGGACGAAATGGAGGGCGATATCCCGGATATCCTCCGGTCGTTCCCGGAGTGGCGGGATCTTGATATTGATCACGTGAAGGCGGTAGAAGAGATCTTCCCGGAAGGTTTTCTGGCTGACCCGTTCCTCCAGGTTTTTGTTGGTCGCAGCAATCACCCGGACATCGACCCGTAAAGTTTTATTGCCGCCCACACGACGGAACTCTCCCCGGTCGAGGAAACGGAGGAGCTTGGCCTGGAGACCTATCGGCATCTCGGCCACCTCATCGAGGAAGAGCGTTCCCTTGTCGGCCACCTCCACGATACCGTATTTGGTTTGGTAAGCCGTGGTAAAGGCCCCCTTTTCGTGCCCGAAAAGTTCCGACTCCATAAGGGTTTCCGAAAGGGTGGCACAATTCAATGCGATGAGCGGCAGATCACTCCGCCGACTGTGATTCCAGATTGTATTGGCCACCAACTCCTTGCCGGTGCCGCTCTCTCCCTGGATGAGAACGGTGGAGTCGGTCGGGGCGATCTTGCGGATCAGGATCAGGATGGCCTGAAGCTGCGGACTCTCCCCGACAAATTCAACCTTCGATTCCTTCCGGACCAGTTCCTGCTGCAGAACCTGGCTCTTATATTTCAGATTGCCGAATTCACAGGCGCGATTGATCACAATCTCCAGTTCATCGAGCTTGTAGGGCTTCGTCAGGTAGTCATAGGCGCCGTTCTTCATCGCCTCCACGGCCGTTTCAATGGTGGCCTTTCCCGTCAAGACGATCACCGGCGGCGCCGTCGGATCCTTGCGCAGCCGTTTCATCACGGAAATGCCGTCCAGTCCCGGCATCAGTACATCGAGAAGGAGGACATCAAAGACACTCTCCTTCAAAAGTTTCAGCGCAGCTTCCCCTTCCGAAGCCACTTCGACGGAAAATCCTTTTCGAGAAAGTTCTTTCTTCAGCAGGCGACGAAAGGGCTCTTCGTCATCAACGACAAGTACTCTGGCCATAGGTCCCCTTTGTTGGCAGTTTGATGAGGAAGGTCGTTCCGTGCCCCACCTCACTTTCGACATCGATCACTCCATTGTGCTCCTCGGCGATTTTGTGACAGATGGAAAGCCCCAACCCCGTCCCCTCGCCAACCGGCTTGGTTGTAAAAAAGGGATCGAAGATCTTGTCAATCACCTCGTGACGGATCCCGGGTCCGGTATCCCGGATCGCCACCAGGATCATCTCCTTCCGTCCGGACCGGTTGAGTTCCGTAGTAATCCGGATCTTCCCGCCTTCCGGCGTGTGGTAGAGGGAATTAATAATGATGTTCATGAAGAGTTGCCGCAGACTCCCCGGTTCAGCACAGAGCTTCGGCAACTCCCGGTTGAAATGATGTTCAATCCGGCAATGGAGCCGTTTGGCTTTGTGATTGACCAGGAGGATCACTTCTTTCAGGAGTTCGTTGATATCGAGTTCCCGGGACTTGCTCCCATGGGGACGGGCAAACTCCAGCAGGCTTCCCAGGGTCTCCTTGCAGCGGAAGATCTCCTTGTGGATGGTGTCGAGATATTCGGGGAAATCTTCAAAAGCCTCCATTTCCAGAAGCGCAGGGTCCCCGGCACGGTCGAGGAGGGCCTCGGCATAGCCGGCAATAATCCCCAGGGGATTGTTGATCTCATGGGCAATCCCCGCCACCAGGGTGACCAGAGAGGCCAGTTTGTCCGTCCGCAGGAGTTGTCGTTCCAGATGTTTTCGTTCCGTCACATCCTTGAGATAATGCAGAACAGCATAGAGCTGCCCCTCATTGTCGAGAAGGGGATAGGCCCAGAAATGGAAGATCTTGCCCTCCCGGCCATGAACCTCCCGGAAGGTTTGACGCTGCGAGGTCACGGTCTCGCAGCAGAGACAGGAGGGACCCACACCGAGCCGGTCCAATAGATCGGGACAATGCAGGTCGGCCAACCCCGCCACGGTGACCCCCGCAGTTTTGAGCAAGGCCTGATTGGCCCGGATGATCCGCTGGCGGTGATCGTCGATCCAGACCATGTCCGTAAAGGCATCAAAGGTCTTTTCCCATTCCTTCTTCTCTTTGGAAATCTCTTCAAAGAGAAGGGCATTCTCCAGGGCGATGGAGATATGCTTCGCCACCGGCAGCAGGATCTGCAAGTCCTTTTCAGAATATTTCGCGGGCTCCCGGCTGTCCAGGTTGAAGACCCCGAGCATCTTCTCCTGGGCAAGTGGAATGCTGACGGTGGAGCGGATCCCTTCATCGCGCAGCTTCCCGTCCAGAGAAAAGGGCATCTCCGCCTGCAGGTCCCGGTTGATCCAGGGACTGTCGTGCTTTAAGACCCACCCCGCCGAGGTCCCCTGGATCGGAGCTTTGACCCCCCGGGTCATCACCGTTTTCATCGGGGTATCGAGGGCAAAGATCAGGAGGTGCTCCTTCTTCTCATCGTAGAGCAGGAGGCTGGCACGATCATAGGATATCAGTTTCCGGATTTCCGAAACCATCATCCGAAAGACCGTCCCGATACTCAGACTCGAATTAATCGTCCCGCTTAATTCGTTGGTCAGGGCGATCTGGTTCATCTTCTCTTTAAGTTGGGCGATCAGCTCCGCATTTTCAATGGCGATCCCCAGCTGACTGCCGAGGGTGGTGAGGAGTTGCATGTCCATGGAGGTAAAATAGGAGACCCGTCGGCTGGCCACGGACAGGACCCCCCAGACGGCGCCCTTCGAGACGACCGGAACGGCGGCAAAACTTTCAAGACCCCTGCCCTGTAGATCGAATTCGACGACACGCGGATCTTCAGAGGCCTTTTCCACGATCAACGGCCGCTTGGAGGTCATGGCCTTCCCGATCAATCCCTTCCCCGGTTCGACCTTTTCCACCGACACAAGAAAGGAAGCATCAAATCCCTGCTGGGCTGCGGGCGTCAACTTTCCGGTCTGCCGGTCTTGCAGGTGAATCACCGCCGCCTTGACCCCCATGATCCGGGGAAGCATCTCGACGGTCTCCTGCAGGATGGTGTGGATCTCCTCTCCGCGGCTCAGGATCTCAGCGAAGGTTTTGAAGATGGTCAGTTCTTTGGTCCGCTGGGTGGCACGCAGTTCCAAACGCCGTTGACCGGAGACATCCTGAACGGCCATCAGGCGCATCCCCTCGTCCCCCCGGGGGATGAGGGTCACATGGGCGGGAAATTTTCCACCATTTTTTTTCCGGCAGATCCCCTCAAGCTGCAACGGAGAGGAGAGAACGGCGTGGAAAGGATCTAAGGGAGGAGAGACAACTCCGTCGGGATTTTCGACCTCCGTGAATCGCGCAATCAGGTTGTTCGAGGGAAGGCCGATCAGGTCTACAGAGGGATACCCGAAGATCTCCTCAACTGCCCCGTTGTGCGCTTCCACCTTTCCGGAAGGATCCAGAATCAACAGCGGGATATTCAGGGCATCGAAAATTTCCAAGAGCCGGTCCGACGTATGATGCATTGTCAACCCCATGATCCGAGTATACAGGGCGACCCGCCAAACTTCAAGTTCGCTCAATCACGGAGTTCATATTCCAGTGCAGGCATATGGGTCAGCGTATGATGGATGGTACATCCCCGGCAGACGGCCAGGAGGGCATCCTGCTGTTCCGGAGGATATCCCCGGGGGAGTTGGATGGTCATGCGGATCTTGCCGATCCGGTAGGGGTTTTTCGCCATCTCCCAGTCCGCCGTCACACGGAGTCCCTCGGCGGGAATCTTCTTCCGCTTCATAAAGTTGACGGCGTAAAAACCGACACAGCCGGACATGGAGGTCATGAAAAGCTCCACTGGGTCCATCCCGCGATTGGTGCCCCCCTCTTTCTCCGGCTGATCGATGATCACAGTATGTTCCCTGCAGGTCGCCGCAAAACGATAGTTCTCTTCCACCTTCAGTTCAATCGGCATCGGTTCCACTCCTAACAAGGGCGCTTCCGGATCGGACATTTCAGGCAATCCGAAAACATCGGTCAGAAATTGAAGAGCTTCTCCAGTGGTTTCAGAATCTCATCGCCACCCGGACCGATCTTCTCTTTGAGTCGCTCTTTCAATTGCTCCTTCTTCTTCTGAATCGCCTGTTTCGCCTGTCCACGGACCAGTGCCTCCAGATCAACATTCACCTTCGGACTTGTCACATTTCCCGTCACCTTGAAAGGGATATATTTCCGGTTCTCTTCATCCACGAGATAATAGGTGAATTTCCGGCCCGAGGCCTCTCCCACATTGCGCAGGATCATCCGGGCCGCCAGATCCATTTCCTGGTTCAGCCCGACGGCCCCGGCCGTGGAGAACCCGTGATTCCGGGAGGTGAGAAGGGCATTCTGAACATCAATTTTTCCACCGCCGATCTTAAAAAGGCCCTGAAGTTCCTCAAAGGGGGTCTGGTTTCCCGGCGCAATTTCCACCCCCACCATCTGCGCCACCGATGCCACGGGGAGATTGAACTTCCCTGCAACGGCCTCGAGGATCCGCTCCTCCAGATTCACATTTTGCAGGGCCCCCCGGTCAACCTTGAAACTCCCGCCGCCGGAGAGACTTTTTTCGATCTCTTCCATGGCAAACCCTGCGCCTGCAACCTTCAGATCGGCACTGAGAGCACCGCCCACCTTCTCCTTCCGGGCGGCAAAGGTCTCCTGCAGGGCCGACAGATCCACTTGACTGCACTGAAGGTTGGCCCGATAGGCGGGGGGCGTCGCACCGAAGTCAATCTCGGCCTCCCCTTTGACCACCCCCTCCTCTCCGAAACCGTGGGCGGAAAGGTTCTTCAGGGCAATCCGGTTACCCGCCTTCACATAATCGGCATGGAGTTGGGAAAAGGCGACATTGTCGATGACCCCTTTGTCAATTTCCACGACCCCTTTGAGATCGATATTTTCTGGAAGGGGAGAGGCCGGGCCCTTCTTTTGCCCCTCCTTCAACTGCTCCGCCGCAGCAATTGCCGGAGCAAAAAAGGCCCCCGCCTCTTTGTCCGGCGCCACCGCCTGTTCCGTCTTCGGCAGCCGCAATTCCAGGTTCGGGGAATTCAGGTTCAAAACGATCTGCATCTTTCCAGCCGGCTGCCCCGACACCGTCCCGTCGGTATGGACCGATCCGTCGAGGCCGACGCCGTCCAGGGCGGGGAAGAATTTCTCCCACCCGGCCAGGGGGATCCCGTCACTCTCCATCTTGAGGGCAAGGGCCAAATCACTATTTAAATGATTGATCTCCCCGGTAAAGCGGAAGGTCGCAGGCCCGATGTTGATTTCCGTTTTTTTCACTTCCACGTGATCCTTGTTCAGTTCCAGCAGCAACTCCTTGCGGACCAGCATGCTCAGATCCCGAACCAGGGTCTCCCCTTTTGCCGGGTCTTTCACGGTCAAACCGTTGAGATGGGTTTCATTCTTGATATTCAACCCCGTCCCGAGGTCCCCGGCCAGATCGCCTGTGATCTCCAGGCTTCCCTTCTCGATCATCACCGGCGGTTTCTCTCCCAGATAGGGCATGACCCGGGCAAGGTCAAAGTCGTGGACGGCCATCTGCAGAGAAAGAGGCATTGCCTCCACATCAAGATTCCGCCCCACCGGGCCGATGGTCCCGCTCAAGCGGATATCCGTTTCCTTGCGGTTGAAACCGAAGGAGAGGGAAAAAGGGATGGCTTGGTCAAGGGAGACATTTTCCAGATCAACGTTGAGGTTCTCGACCTTCGCCCCCTCTTGCAGCATGGGGGATCCGGCATCATAATAGGCCAGGTGCCCGCCGGTGATACGGATCCGGGAGACCAGCAGACCGGCCAGGGCCGCAGGGGGGGAGGCGTCAGAGGAAGCGGAGGGTTCCTGCTCCGGTGGAGCCTTTTGTGTGCCACCGGCAAGATCCGCAAAGTTAAAAACGCCTTTCTGATCTTTCTCAATCACGATTCGGGGCTCCTGGAGAATGACCCGCACCACCTCAACTTTCTTCCGGAACAGAGGGAGCAGCTTGACCTTCAGGTCGAGCCCCTTCATCGCCACCATCGGCTCATCCCGGAATCCCTCGGCATTGCCCACGGTCAGGTCAGACAGACGCAGGCCGATCCCCGTGAGCAGGGTCAGGCGGATATCGCCCAGTTCGATTTTCCTGTCAACACTCTTTTCAACCCGGGTCAGGATCGGGTCCTTGTATTTATTTAAAAAAAACGGCGACACCGCCGCCAGCCCGGCCAGGAGAGCAACAATCAGAACAACCAGTCCGACCCCGATGATCATGAACTTTTTCATAGCCGCCTCTCCTCCGATCGGTCCTTGTCGCCACGATCCGTTACTCCGCACCGCAATAGATGAGATGCTACCGACTCCTGCCGGCGGAGCGTCACTTTTTCTCTTTACTGCTCTCCACGAAATTCATTCGAAGGTCATAGAGGATTGCTTCCAGAAATTTTGATTCTTCGTCGGTCAGATTCCCCGTGGTTTTCTTCTGGAGCATAGTGATGATGTCGATGGTCTGTTTGGCCAGAGGCAGATTCTTTTCCGTCTGCTCCGTCATGGGATTGGTCAGAAGACCGAGGTGCATCATGGCCGAACTGCTCAACGACAGGATGAGGGAATTGAAATCGAGCTCGGGCAGGGGCTGTCCCGCCTCATCCTTCGCGCCCGCCGGAGGCTCCGGGGCCGCCTGCTTCTCAGCCTCCCCTGTTGGACCCGCCGTCGCCTGTTCCGTTCCGGCCTTCTGCTCCGTGTTTTCACTTTCACCGGTTTTTCGCTTGTCCACAAAGACAAAGCTTTTTTCTTTTTTCTCCTCAGACATCACTTCTCCTCCCTGCTGTGTCGCCGAAAAGGGCTTTCTCCAGTCTTTACGAATGGAGCCGTTTATGCACCCTGAGCCGGGAAATCGACGGCGGCCCACCAACGGTAATCGATATCGGGAAAAATGCGGTCCTGTTTTTCAAAGAGGGAAAGCATCTCTTCTTCCTTCTCTTCGAAGCCGGCCTGTTCCGAAACCTTTTCCGCCAGATCGGCCAGCCGGCGAAAGGCCTCCACATGCTCCGAGATCCGCAGCTCGGCGTAATCACTCGCGCTCAGGGTACTAATCAAAAAGGGCCAGTCGGAACCTTCGAGGAGCAGGAGTTCCCGGGCAAGCTGATTCAGGACACGAATGAGGGGGGCTTCCCCTCGATTCCGATATCGCTGCGCCAGTTCCACCATCCGGTCCTCCGCCTCGTAGATCTTTTTCCAGGCCCACTCCGTCCATTCATTGAGCCAGATCCAGTGGAATCCCCCTTCTCCCCAGGAACCTTCCGGCAGGGAGATCACCGTCGTATTCGGCCGGTCGGCAAGGTAACGGGAACCCGTCGTCAGATCAATGTCGGGGTCTTTATACAATCTTTTCAAAACCTCATAAAGCCATTCCGGTCCCTCATACCACCAATGACCGAAGAGTTCCGCATCGTAGGGGGCTGTCAGCAGCGGATGTTCCACCCCTTTTTTGCGTGCCTCGGCAAGGATCTCCTTGACCAGCCCGACGAAATGCTCCGCCTGTTCGCTCACAATCTCCGGCACGATCCGGGGATCGTAGGTCTCCTTGTCGGCCAGGTCCGCCTTCGCATCCGTCACGCGCCAGTATCGATGGCCGCCGGGGAAATGTTTCTTGTGAAAATCGAGATAGTGGGGATTGCCCGGATACCCATGCTCACCGCTCCAGACCTGAATCCCCGTGCGGGGGTCCCGGGTGAGGATCGAGACGGGACGCTTCTTCTCCTCCCCATAGGAACCGACATAGTAGGACTGATAGGGCGACCGTTCCGTATTCTCCTTCGTCGGGGTATACCGGTCGGCAAACTGCCCCCAGAGTCGTTGCAGTCCTTCAAACCGATCGAGATAGACACCGATCGCCTTCCCTCCCCGCAACAGATGGGCATCAATAATAAAAAAATCGATGCCCTCTTCGCCGAGGAACTCCTCGACCCCTTTCCGGAGGACAGCGGAATCCTTGACATGGCTCTTCAAAGGCCTTTTCCATTCATACCGGGGTCGATAGGCACATTCCGGAAGCCAGATCCCTCGCGGTCTTCGCCCGTAATGCCGCTCATAGGAACGAACGGCCTGCCGGATCTGGGACTGGACACATTCGTCCCTTCCCAAAAGCGGAAGATAGCCGTGGGTGGCGCCGCAGGTGATGATCTCAATCGCCCCTTTGTCCTGAAGATCCCGAAAGGCCCCGACCAGATCTTCCCCATAGGTTTCGGTAAATTCCTGCAACCGCGCGGCAAAAACCTTCTCCCAGTAAAGAGCGTCTTCATAGAGATCTCTTTCACCGGTCCGCTGAAACTCCTGCCCGTCGGCACGGGCCGCTTCCACTTTATTGGCAAGGTAGGATTTGAATTCTTCCTTGAAGTCAGGATCGGCCAACTGTTCCGTCAGGACGGGGGTGATCCCGAGGGTCACCCGGGGAATAACACCTTCCCGGAGCAGCCGGTGAAACACATTGAGCAGGGGGAGATAGGTTTCGGCAGCCGCTTCGTTCAGCCAGTCAGCGCCGTGGGGCCACTTCCCGTGAGAAACCACATAGGGTAGATGTGCATGCAACACAAAGGTAAAACTGCCCATTGAATTTTCCATAGGAATCCTCTCTTCATCACAGGATAGGCAACTTGGGATGGTGTGTTTATATCACAGTTTCAGACGGCTTCGCAAGACGATCCCGGACCCCGAAAAACAGGCAGG